>NZ_PTXM01000068.1:0-252 GCF_004343765.1 Burkholderia sp. SRS-25 | reverse complement strand
TACGGATCAAAGCTTGTTTGCCAGCTCCCCGTAGCTTTTCGCAGGCTACCGCGTCCTTCATCGCCTGTGATCGCCAAGGCATCCACCACATGCACTTGTTCGCTTGACCCTATAACGAGTCTGTCTCATCGACAGTCGCTACAGGTTGAGTTCTCGCGTTGTGCCGTATTCCAATTGAGTCAAACATAGAGTTCGAATCATCTTGAGATACATCGATACAATCACAACCCGGATAGTTTTCACGTCCATCTC
>NZ_PTXM01000067.1:0-255 GCF_004343765.1 Burkholderia sp. SRS-25 | reverse complement strand
GGGGGGGGGGGGGGGGGGGGGGGGGGGGGGGGGGGGGGGGGGGGGGGGGGGGGGGGGGGGGGGGGGGGGGGGGGGGGGGGGGGGGGGGGGGGGGGGGGGGGGGGGGGGGGGGGGGGGGGGGGGGGGGCGGGGGGGGGGGGGGGGGGGGGGGGGGGGGGGGGGGGGGGGGGGGGGGGGGGGGGGGGGGGGGGGGGGGGGGGGGGGGGGGGGGGGGGGGGGGGGGGGGGGGGGGGGGGGGGGGGGGGGGGGGGGGGG
>NZ_PTXM01000020.1:0-224839 GCF_004343765.1 Burkholderia sp. SRS-25 | reverse complement strand
CCCCCCTCCACCCCCCCGCCCCTTCCAACCCCCCACCCCCGCCCCCGCGCCGCCGCGCCCGCCCACCCCCCCCGCCCCCCGCCCCCGCCCGCGGGCCGCCCCCCCCCCCCGCCGCCCCCCGGCCGCGCCGCGCGGCGTCGCGCGCCGGGCCTGCCCGCGAAGGGCGCCCGGCGGCGGCCATGCGCGTGCCGGCCGGCCCGTTCCGGGCGGGCCCGACCGATCATCCGGTCCGGCGTCCGCTTCCAGAGGAGGGCATGAACATGTCAGTGACAGGCGTAGGCGCGGCGCCGCCGGGCGCGGCCGCGCTCGCGGGAGCCGCGCAGCAGACGGGCTCGACGTCCGATCCGGCGCAGGTGCGCCAATTCGATGCGCTGATGCAGCCGGGCGCATCGTCGGCCGCGCCGCCGTCTTCGTCGGGCGTCGCGATGTCGCGCGCACCGGCGGATGCGGCGCCGGCCGTGCAGATGACGCCCGCGCAGGCGAACCAGTCGTCGCTCGTCGAGCGGTTGCGCACCTACGGCAACGATCTCGACGCGCGGTACGCGAACATCGACAAGCATCGCAGCGAGATGCTGACGTCGATGGCCGACAGCCGCAGCGATCCGATGATGACGATGGTGAAGGCGATGGATTTTCAGTGGACGGCGACCACCACGATTTCGGAATACCAGTTGAGCCTGTCGGTCGCGCAGGCGGCGAACGGCTTCACGCACACGGTGCTGAAGACGCAGGAGTGATGGCGTGCGCGCGTGCCGCACAAGGCCGCGCTCACACGGAAGCGGACAAACGATGACGACGATCGATTCGACGCCGCGCGCGCATGCGTGGCGCAGCCGGGCGGCGCGCGCGCTGCTCGCGGGGCTGCTCGTGCTGCTGGCCGGGTGCCAGAAGGAGCTGTACTCGGGCCTGTCGGAGCGCGATGCGAACCAGATGGTCGCGGTGCTCGGCGACGCGGGCATCAGCGCGTCGAAGGACAACGACGCGCGCGACACGTCGGACCGCAACGCGTGGCTCGTCAGCGTCGCGGACGGCGACATGCAGTCGGCGCTCACGGTGCTGCAGGCGAACGGGTTGCCGAAGCCGAGCTACGCGAGCCTCGGCGAGCTGTTCCAGAAGCAGGGCCTCGTGTCGACGCCGGCCGAGGAACGCGTGCGCTACCTGTACGGCGTATCGCAGGACCTGTCGCGCACGCTGCAGGACATCGAGGGCGTGGTCGTCGCGCGCGTGCAGGTCGTGATTCCGGAGAACGATCCGCTCGCGGACAAGATCAAGCCGTCGTCCGCGGCCGTGTATATCCGCTACCGGCCCGGCGTCGACCTGCGCGCGATGGCGCCGATGGTCAAGGATCTCGTCGCGCACAGCATCGAAGGGCTGCAGTACGACAACGTGTCGCTGTTCCTGCAGCCGGCCGCCGCGCGCGCGGCGCGGGTGGACGGCATCGGCAGCGCGATGACCGACATCGTGCGGCTGCGCTCGCCGCTCGGCTGGCTCGTGTTCGCGCTGATCCTGCTGACCTGCGCGGTGATCGCGCTGTCGGCGGCGCGGCGCGGGATGTTCGGCGCACGGCTCGCGGGCCTGCTCGGCGCACCGCGCGCGGGGCACGGGGCGACCGGTTCCGGCGGCCTGCGCACGCCGGACGGCGCACGCGACGGCGCATGAACGATCCGCATGCGCCGCCGCCGGGCGACGGGCCTGCCGCATCCGATGCGGTGCCGCTGCCGTGGCTGCAGCCGCTCGGGCCGCCGCCCGCGGCACGCCGCGCCGCGTTTCATGCGCTCGTCTGCGACTTCAACCTGCGGCCCGACCGCTATCTGCACGTGACGCGCGTGCCGGCCGACTGGCCCGCGCGCTACCGTTCGCCGGATGCGTTCGGCGCGGCCGGCCGCAAGCTGCTCGCGCGGCACCTGCTCGCGTTGAACGGCGTGGCCGACCGGCACGACTTCGACGTGGCGAACCCGTGCGCGCGGCTCGCGCTGCTGCCGGGCGCGGCGCTCGAGCACCTGGCCGCGTATGCGGGGCTGCTGCTGCATCGCGCGTGGCTGCGCGACGCGCTGGCCGCGCGGCGCATTCGCGCCGAAGTGGCGGCGAAGCTCGGCGCCGACGCACTCGAACTCGCACTCGAACGCGCGCCGGAATTCGGCACGCTCGCCGATACGCTGGAACCGTGGCGCGCCGATCCCGCCGCGTTGCCCGCCGTGATTCGCGCGCGCGGCGGGCGGCTGCTGGCCGATTTCATCGGCGTGGCGGGCGACGCGGTCGCGCGGCGCACGCGCCTGAAATTTCACCGCGCGATCGACGACGAAGCGCCGTACTGGCTGAACCGCGCACAGCGCGACCAGTTCGGTGAGCTGATGTTCCTGTTTCTGATTCCCGAGAGGCTTGCGTCATGGGACTGGCTTTTCTGATCACGAGCGACAACCTGCAACTCCTGTCGGAGCGCAAGGTGCTCAAGGAGCGCGAATATGCCGCGCTGCTCGATGCGTCCGCGGTGATCGCCACCGCGCGCGACGAGGCGGCGCGCATCATCGCCGACGCGCAGCGCGAATTCGACAAGCGCCAGGCGGCCGGCTACGACGAAGGGATGCGCCGCGCGCAGCGCGAGCAGGCCGCGCAGGCCTATACGCAGGCGCTCGCCGCCGCGCGCACGATGGAGACGATGAAGGACGCGATGGCCGACATCGTCGTGAAGGCGGTGCGCGCGATCGTCGGCGAGATGAGCACGCAGACGCTGTACGAGGCCGCGCTCGCGCGGATCGCGCCGCTCGTGCGCGACGAGGCGTTCCTGATCGTGCGGATCGCGCCCGGCCGCAAGGACGAAATGCGTGATGCGCTCGACGGCGCATTCGCCGGGCAGTCGAACCGGCAGAAAATCCGCATCGTCGAGGACGCACAGCTCGAACGCCAAGCGTGCACGGTCGAGACGCCGTCCGGGCGCATCGACGCGAGCCTCGACCTGCAGATCGACGCATTGCGCCAGGCGATCCGCCGCGATGTGCTTAAAGGGGCCGCGCGATGAGCGCGCCGCTCGACGATCCGCAGCCGTTCGGCGACGACGATGGCGCGCCGTTCGATCGCGGCCGTCTCGTCGGCGAACTCGATGCGGGCCTCGCGTTCTTCTCGCCGGTGTCGGTGCAGGGCCGCGTCAATCACGCGGTCGGGCAGATCCTGAATGCGACCGGCATCCGCGCGCGGCTCGGCGAAATCTGCGAGCTGCGCACGCCGAACCAGCCGACGCTGCTTGCCGAGGTGGTCGGCTTCTCGCGGCAGACGACGCTGCTCACGCCGCTCGGCGACGTGGCGGGCCTGTCGCCCGAGACGACCGTCGTGCCGTCCGGGCGCGAGCATGTGTTCCCGGTAGGAGAGGGGCTGTTCGGCCGCGTGCTCGACGGGCTCGGCCGGCCGCTCGACGATCGCGGGCCGGTGACCGGGGCCGCGTGGGTGTCGACGCAGCAGGACCCGCCGAATCCGCTCGCGCGCAAGATGATCGACACGCCGTTTCCGACCGGCGTGCGCGTGATCGACGGCCTGATGACGCTCGGCATCGGGCAGCGCGTCGGCATCTTCGCGCCGTCGGGCGTCGGCAAGAGCACGCTGCTCGGCATGATCGCGCGCGGCGCGCAGGCCGACGTGAACGTGATCGCGCTGGTCGGCGAACGCGGCCGCGAGGTGCGCGAATTCATCGAGCACAGCCTGTCGCCCGAGGTGCGTGCGCGTTCGATCGTCGTCGTGTCGACATCCGATCGCCCGGCGATGGAGCGCGTGAAATCTGCGCTGGTCGCCACCGCGATCGCCGAACATTTCCGCGATGCGGGCAAGCGCGTGCTGCTGCTGGTCGATTCGCTGACGCGCTTCGCGCGCGCGCAGCGCGAGGTCGGCCTCGCGAGCGGCGAGCCGCCGACGCGGCGCAGCTTCCCGCCGTCGACGTTCGCGGTGCTGCCGCGCCTGCTCGAGCGCGCGGGGCAGGGCGCGCGCGGATCGATCACCGCGCTCTACACGGTGCTCGTCGAAGGCGACGAGGAGTCGGACCCGATCGCCGAGGAAGTGCGCTCGATCCTCGACGGCCATATCGTGCTGTCGCGCAAGATCGCGCTCGCGAACCGCTATCCGGCGATCGACGTGCTCGCGAGCCTGTCGCGCGTGATGCCGCTCGTCGCGAGCCGCGCGCACCAGCAGGCGGCCGCGCGCGTGCGCGAGCTGATCGCGAAGTACCAGGAAATCGAACTGCTCGTGCAGATCGGCGAATATCGCGAAGGCAGCGACCGCCTCGGCGATCTCGCGCTGCGCGCGCGCGACGCGATCGGTGCGTTCTGCGCGCAGGCGTCGGACGAGGACGTGCGCTTCGACACGCTGCTCGCGAAGCTGACGAAGCTGGCGAACGATCATGTCTGAAGCCGACGACCGCCTCGTGCTCGCGACGCTCGCACGCCTGAAGCGCGTGCGCGAGATGCGCAGCCAGATCGCACGCGTCGCGGCCGCGCGCCAGCAGGGCATCGCCGCGCAGAGCCGCCGTGCGCTCGACGCCGCGCACGCGCAGCTGGCGCAGCAGGTCGCAGCGAAGGCCGCGATCCAGACGCGGCTGGCCGACGACGTGCGCGAGGCGCGCGCGTTGCAGAACGCGGCGGCCGACACGCGCACCTTCGACCGGCATATCGGCACCGCGAACGCGTCGGTGAACGAGGCCGCGCACGTGCATCGCGGCCACGAGGCGACGCTTGCCGACCTGCAGCGCGCCGCGCGCAAGGCGCAGGCCGCCGAGGACAAGCTGGAGAAAGCCGGCGAGAAGGCGCTGCATGCGCGCGCCGCGCGGGTCGAGCGCGATGCCGACGAAGTTGCGGACGGCTATGCGGTGCGGCGCTTCGCGACGGCGGGCGCCTGGGCGGCCTCGGCCGCCGACGTTGCAGGCCACGGACAGGCGCCGCCCGAAGCCGCCGCCGCATTCGATGCGGCGATGACCGCGGCGCCGGCCGATGCGCAGGCAGATGCGGCCGACCTGGGCGAAGCGGCCGCCGCCGATGGCGACGAGCCCCACGACGCCGCATTGCCCGCCGCCGTGGAGCGCCGATGCTAGACCCGGCCTCGGGCTTCAACGACGTCGCGGGCATGCTGCGGCCGCTGCTCTACGTGATGCCGCGCCTGCTGCCGATCATGTTCGTCGTGCCGGTGTTCAACGAGCAGATCGTCACGGGGCTCGTGCGCAATGGCATCGCCGTCGTGATCGCCGCGTTCGTCGCGCCGGCGATCGACGCCGCGCAGGTGGCCGCGCTGCCGTTTCTCATGTGGTGCCTGCTCGTCGCAAAGGAGGCGGTGGTCGGCATGTTGCTCGCGGGCGCGTTCAGCGCGGTGCTGTTCGCGATCCAGGGCGTCGGCTACCTGATCGATTTCCAGACCGGCAGCGGCAGCGCCGCGTTCTTCGATCCGATGGGCGGGCATGAGGGCGGCCCGACGTCGGGATTCCTGAATTTCGTCGCGATCGCGCTGTTCGTCACCGCGGGCGGGCTGCAGGTGCTCGTGCAGCTGTTCGCGCAGTCGTATGCGTGGTGGCCGATCGGCTCGCTCGGCCCCGATTTCTCGTCGATGCTGCAGACCTTCGTCGTGCGCCAGACCGACACGATCTTCGAATGGATGGTGAAGCTCGCCGCGCCGGTGACGATCGTGCTGGTGCTCGTCGAGCTCGGCATCGGCCTGGTCGGGCGCGCGGTGCCGCAGCTCAACATCTTCGTGTTCTCGCAGCCGCTGAAGAGCGCGCTCGCGCTGCTGATGATGGTGCTGTTCCTGCCGGTGGTGTACGCGTCGCTGCATGCGCTGCTGAGCCCCGACAGCGGGCTGATGGCGTTGCTGCGCGCGCTGTTCGCCGCGCACGGCGGCGCGTGAGCGCGACGGAGCCGCGATGGCCGAAAAGGACCAGAAGCCGACCGCGAAGCGCCTGCGCGAGGCGCGCGAGAAAGGCGATGTGCCGAAGAGCGCGGAGACGATTTCGTCGGCGTTCTTCGTCGGCGTGTGCGTCGCGCTCGCGGTGGGCATCGGCGCGCTGTTCGCGCGGCTGCAGGCGCTGTTCCGGCTCGTGTTCGATGCGGTCGGCGCGGCCGACCCGTCCGCGCGAATCGCGGTGCTGATCGACGGCGCAGCGCGCGACTGGGCGACGCTGTCCGCGCAGATCGTCGCGGCCGGGCTGCTCGCGGGCCTGCTGGCGGGCTTCGTGCAGGTCGGCGGCGTGATGGCGTGGAGCCGCCTCGTGCCGCAGCTGTCGAGGCTCAACCCGGCCGAGGGGATGAAGAACCTGTGGTCGCTGCGCAACCTCGTCAATCTCGCGAAGATGCTGCTGAAGACGGCGCTGCTCGTCGCGACGCTCGGCTGGCTGATCGTCGAGTCGCTCGACCCGTCCGTGCAGTCGGGCTTCACGCGGCCGATCTCGATCCTCGCGCTGATCGTGAAGCTGCTGATGCTGCTGTTCGGCTGGGCCGCGCTGATCTACATCGTGATGGCATTGATCGACATCGTGCACCAGCGGCACGAATTCAATCAGAAGATGAAAATGTCGATCGACGAAGTGCGGCGCGAGCACAAGGAAGACGAAGGCGATCCGCACATCGAGGCGAAGCGCCGGCAGCTCGCGCGCGAGCTGCAGTTCGCGTCGCTGTCCGACCGGATCGGCTATGCGTCGGTGGTCGTCTACTCGCCGCGCGTTGCGGTCGCGCTGTATTACGGCGGGATCGGCACGCTGCCGTGGGTGCTCGCGCGCGGCGAGGGCGACGCGGCCGAGCGGATCGTGCGTGCCGCGCGCGACGAACTGCGCCCGACGCTCGCGAACGTCGGCCTCGCGCAGGCGCTGTACGAGACGACGCCCGAGAACGGCACGATCCAGGCGCAACATTTCCGCGAGGTCGCACAGTTGCTGAAATGGGCGACCGGTGCGGGATGACGTGTGCGACGGCCGCCGTTTCCGTATGCCCCCCTTTTTTCCGTTCCGCGCAATTGTGTGGCCATACGTTGCCATTCGATATGGCCCCGTGAATGGTCATGCATGCGCAGTGCTTGACGTTATTTTTTTCCGGCTGGCGGGGAAGTTCACCTGTGAATTATTGCTGATTTATTTCTTCGTAATATGGCTCGACCGTCACGCTGGGCGGCGGGCCGCGAGGTTGCGCCACGCGTGACGAAAATGGTCAACAGGGGCGGACAAATCAAATGTGCGGAATCGACGGCTTTCTGAATAGCGTCGCCTTCGATGAGGAGACAGCGCGCGGCACCCTCGCGCGGATGACGGCAAGCCTCGCGCATCGCGGGCCGGACGGGCAGGGGATCTGGGTCGATCCGGAGGCCGGCATCGCGCTCGGCCACCGGCGGCTCGCGATCGTCGACCTGTCGGTGCACGGCCGACAGCCGATGGCATCCGCGTGCGGTCGCTACGTCATCGTCTTCAACGGCGAAATCTACAACCATCGCGAACTGCGCGCGGAACTCGAGCGTGCAGGGCGCGCACCGGCGTGGCGCGGCCACTCCGACAGCGAGGTGCTGATCGCGGCGATCGTCGCATGGGGTGTCGAGGCGACGCTGCGGCGCGCGACCGGCATGTTCGCGTTCGCGCTGTGGAACCGCGCGTCGCGGGTGCTGACGCTCGCGCGCGACCGGATCGGCGAGAAGCCGCTCTATTACGGCCGGATCGGCGACGCGCTGGTATTCGCATCCGAACTCAAGGCGCTGCGCGGCTATCCGGGCTTCGACGGCGCGATCGATCGCGACGCGCTGTGCCTGTACCTGCGCCAGTCGAGCGTGCCCGCGCCGTACACGATCTATCGCGGCATTCACAAGCTGCCGCCGGGCACCTTCATCCAGTTCGAGCATGCGCGTGATACGCCGCGCCTGCGCGCGTACTGGACGCTCGAGCAGGCCATCGAGGATGGCCGCGCGCAGCCGTTCGAGGGCAGCGCCGACGAAGCGGTCGGCCAGCTCGACACGATCCTGCGCCAGGCCGTTGCGCGGCAGATGGAAGCGGACGTGCCGCTCGGCGCCTTCCTGTCGGGCGGCATCGATTCGTCGACGATCGTCGCGCTGATGCAGGCGCAATCGGCGACGCCGGTCGACACGTTTACGATCGGCTTCCATGAAGCAGGCTACGACGAAGCCGGTTACGCGAAGGCGGTCGCGCGTCATCTCGGCACGCGCCATACCGAACTCTACGTGACGGCCGATCATGCGCTCGGCGTCGTGCCGAAGCTGCCGTCGATCTATGACGAGCCGTTCTCCGACGCCTCGCAGATTCCGACCTTCCTCGTGTCGGAGCTGACGCGCCGGCACGTGAAGGTGAGCCTGTCCGGCGACGGCGGCGACGAGCTGTTCGGCGGCTATACGCGCTACTTCCTGACGCCGCGCCTGTGGCGCAAGCTGCATCGCGTGCCGGCGGCGGTGCGTGCACGGATCGCCGCCGCGCTGCATGCGTTGCGGCCCGATCACGCCGACCAGCTCGCGGCCGTCGCGCAGGGGGCGTGGGGCGGCGTGGAGGCGCGCGAATCGGCGACGCGCATCGGCGACCGCCTGCACAAGCTCGGCCACGTGATGACGGCAGAGAGCCGCATCGGGCTGTACCGGCTGCTGATGTCGTCGGTGCATCATCCGGAACGGCTCGCGCTGTCGGGGCACGAGCCGCCGACGCCGCTCGACACGGTGTCCGCGTGGCCCGAGCATCTGAGCTTCGCCGAGCAGGCGATGGCGATCGATACGCTCACCTACCTGCCGACCGACATCCTCGCGAAGGTCGATCGTGCGGCGATGGCCGTCAGCCTCGAAACGCGCATGCCGTTCCTCGATCATCACGTCGTCGAATTCGCGTGGCGCGTGCCGGCGGCGGTGCGCTTGCCGGAAGGGCAGTCGAAGGCGCTGCTGCGCCGGCTGCTCGACCGGTACGTGCCGTCCGCGCTGATCGACCGGCCGAAGCAGGGCTTCTGCGCGCCCGTCGATCACTGGCTGCGCGGCGCGCTGCGCGACTGGGCGGAGGCGCTGCTGCGGCCGTCGCGGCTGCGCGAGGAGGGTTTTTTCGACGCGGCGGCGGTCGACCGCCTGTGGCGGCAGCATCAGACAGGCCGGATGAACTGGCAGCACCAGCTGTGGACGGTGCTGATGTTCCAGGCGTGGCTGGAACATCAGCGCGCGGGGTGACGCGGCGCCCGGCGGACGGCCGGCGTTCCGGCCATCCGCGGTCGGACCCGGCCGTCAGCCGACGTTCAGCGGTGTGCCGATCGCGAGGTGGCCCGGATCGCGCGCGGCCGACGGATTGAGCTGCAGGATCTCGTTTAGCGCGCGCGCGTCCTGCTCGCCGCGCGTCATCGCCTGCTGGTCGGCGCGCGATACCTGCGCGGCGTCGAGCAGCGACTGGCGATGCTGGTCCGCGATCACCCACAGCGAATCGCCGGCGACGACGATGTACGGCTGCGGCGAGTTCGATGGTGCCGGCTGGCTCGACGGCGTGCCTTGCGACGGTTGCGGCGCCGTCGTGCTCGTCGTGGGCGACGGTGTGGCGGACGATGTGGCGGATGGCGTGGCGCTCGGCGACGCAGATGGCGTGGCACCCGGCAACGCGCCTGGCGCGAGATTCGACTGAGACGGCGAGCCGCCGCCGAAGATCCAGTTGAACAGGCCGCCGATCATCGGCGCGACGCCGATGATGAACTTGTAGCCGAACGCGGCGACCGGAATCATGACGACCGCGGTCGGGATCTTCTTGACGAAGGGCGTGGCGTTCGGGAAGTGCGTATTGAGCCGGCCGGCGAGCAGCAGCGCGGTCGACGTCGCGGTCGCGACCGCGAGATCGTATTCCCCCTGGTTCCATTGCGACGCGGTGGACAGCCCGCCGAGCGCGACCGACGCGAAGTCGCCCGCCGAATCGAGCACGCGCACGACACGGCTGCGCTTGTCCGCGTTCACGCGCCGCGACACGATCAGGAACGACGCGCCCGCGTATGCGGCGCCGAGCGCGCCGCTGGCGACACCGGTCGTGCCCAGCGCCAGGCCGAACCAGTCGTGCGCGCCGGCGATCTTGCCGATGCCGCTCGTGACGGTGGCGACAGACGCGATGGCCGTGCCCGCGCGTCCGGCGATGCCCAGCAGGCTGCGCGGATTGCCCGCGTGAAGCTGCTGCAACGACGTGCCGCCGACGAACCCCTGCATCTGCGTGAGCACGTCGTCGGCGAGCGCGGTGATGTTGGCCTTGGCGTCCTCGAAGCTCATCGTCCCGCGCCGGTATTGCCGGACGTATTGCCTCGCCATCGCCTGCGCGTCGCGTACCGCGGCGTCGAGCTGGATCGGCCGGTGTTCGCCGTATTCGTGCGTCTGGGAGCCGAATTGCCGCACGAGCGTCGTCTCGAGATGCGAGAGTGCCGCGACCGCGGCTTTCGGGTCGCCCGACTGCAGGCTGCGGATGGCGCCCTGGTGCATCACCTGGAACACGCGCCCGAGACGCGACGCGAGCAGGAACGACGACGACATATTGCTCATGACGGTCGGCTTGATCCAGTGGAACGCGGCGTCGAGGCCGATCAGGCTCGACGCACCGAGGACGATCCCGCTCGTGATGCCCGTCTTCCACCGGTCGGACGGCTCTTTCGACGGCCGGTGCACGCGCAGCGCATTGAGGTGCGCGGTCGCCTCGTCCATCGTCGCGTTGGCGGCGGCGGGCGCATCGGGCTGGGCGATGGCCTTGCGGTTGGCGCCGATCGGATGCGAGCCGTCGTGTTGCAGCGCCGGCCGGCCGGTGACCTTCTTCCAGTGCAGGCGGCTGTCGGAGGCCGGCTGCGGCGCCAGCTTCGGCCGCGCGGGCGTGGCGGCGCGATGGCGCTTGAGCCAGTCGCGGCCGATCTCGCGCGCCTTCTTTTCGAGTTTGCCGACGTCGTCGTCGCCGATGCGCCGCCACATGCTCTGGCCGTACTCGTTCGTTGCGCGGCGCGCCTGGTTCAGCAGCGTCGACGTGTTGTGCTCGTACAGTTCGTCGCGCAATGCCGCGATCTCGCCGTCCGTCATGCCTTGCGTTTTCGCGATGCGCTCGACCTCCGTGAACAGGATGCGCTGCTGGTTCGCGAAGTCTTCGGCGCTGACCGGTTCGTAGACGCGCGTCAGTGCATCGCCGCCGTGCAGTCTCGCGAACTTTCCGGCTGCGTTCAGCTTGTAGTCGACGAGCTTCGCCGCCAGCGCGCGCGTCAGATCCGCATTCGCGATGAAGTCGTCGCCGTGCGTGCCCCAGGACAGGCCGACATGAACCCAGTCGAGCTGTTTCCGGCTGAGGATGGCGTCCAGCAACTGCACGTGGCCTTCGCCCGGCACCGGCTCGAGCACGGCATCGGCGCCGTGGAAGGTCAGCATCACGAGCGGCGCCTTCTCGCCCTCGTGCTGCTTCGCCCACGTTTCCAGCGATTCGGCGATGCGCCGGATTTCGGCATACCCGTTGTTCGTGCCGGCCATCGCGTGACCGTCTTCGCGCGACACGAGCGGCCGGGACGGCGCGGCCTCGAGCCGCAGCAGGAAGCCGTATTTCGATGCCGCCGTGAGCCACTTGTGCAGGTGGGCGAGGTCGTCGAGTTCGAGCGTGTGCTGCGTGCCGTCGGGATCCGTGCGCGTGATCGTCGCCGTATCGTCGTCGTAGCGGGCGCCCGTCGGGTCGCCGAACTTCCTGGCGCGCTGGATCAGCCCCGGGTCCTGCTTGCCGCCGACGGCGGCAGCCTGCGAATACGGATCGACCTGGAGCGCGACGGCCGGGAGCAGGCCGCCGTACTGCTCGAGGTACTGCCGCATCACCTCGGGATCGTCGCGCAGCGAGAACGAGCGCGACATCGGGACGAGCCGGTCGCGGATGTCGGGCGGCAGTTCGGCGTACGCGTCGATCAGCTTCCGGTCGGCGGTTCGCGCGGCGCCGTGGTCGATCACGAACTGCTGCGAACGGCGCACCAGCTTGTTGCGGCCGCCCCCCGGATTGGCGACGGCGCCATGCGGATGCAGGCTCGAAGCCTCGCGCCACATGTCCAGCGTCTTGAAGATCTTCTTCCACAGCGTGGCGTCGGCCATGATGGCCCGCGGCTCGTCGCTGAGCGTCAAGCCGTTGCCGTCGTGCTTGCCCTGGTCGCGCTTGCCCCATTCCTTGACGCGTTCGAGCGTCGACGCGAAATCGGCGACTTTCGCCTTGCCGTAGCGCGTGACCGATTCGACGATCGTGCTCGACACGAAGGCCGGCTGGTACGGTTCGAGCGCGATCGGCTTCGCGGCGGGTACGGCCGGCGGCTTTGCCGGCTGAACGGCCGGTTGCTTCGCTTGCGGTTTGCCGCGCGCGGCCTTGCGGCCGGGTTTGCCGGGCCGGCCGCCCGCATTGCGTTTGCCCGCGGCGGGCGGTGCGGCGGGCGCGGCCTGGGCCGCCGCGGCTTGCCGCGCTGCCTCCTCGGCCTGCAGCGCGGCCTCCTTCAGCGCGGCGGCGCGCGGCACGAACGCATCGGGGGCGAGCGAGGACAGCAGGAAATGCTGGTTCCCGCCGAACGGCCCGCGGCCGATCGTCGCCCGATCCAGCGGCAGGCCTTCGTTGTCGCCGTCGCGGTACTCGGCGAGGGTGTCATACCAGCGGATCGCGCCGTCCTCCACCGCGATGAGGCCGGTGAGCGTGCCGCGCAGCGCGTCGGTGACGCTCCCTTCGTGGTCGAACACGTACACGAAGTGGCCCTCGGGTATCTCGCCCATCTCGATCGCGCGCAACAGCTGCGGCGCGTGCTGCGCGTTGAAGTCGAGCGCGGTGTCCGGCGTTGGCGGCAGCAGGTTCGGCGTGCCGGCATCGGCCGCTTCCAGGTTCTTTTGGCGCAGCGACGGGCGAACCCGCCCGAGCACGCGCTGGACGTAGGCATCGGGCTTCGACAGCGGGGTCTTCCGGTCGTCGAGCGCGCGGCGCATTTTGGCCGGTGCGAAGCCGCCGTAACTGTCGACGACGTCGTGCGTGACGTCGGCCACCACGAAGCGCACGCCGCGGCGCCCGTCGGGCAACAGGCGCGAGCGTCGCCGGAACGCGTCGGCGAGCTCGCGCTCGGCGATCGTCGCGTCGCCCAGCGACGTGGTTTCGACGTACGTCCATTTCTGCTCGGCATCGAGTGTCGCGTACCCGAGCACCTTGCCGGACTTGCGATCGATCGCGTAGAGCGTCGTTTGCGCGCCGGGATGCTTGCGCGCGTATTTTTCCGCCTGCTTCGGCCGCTGGAAGCGGGGCGCATCGTCGAGCTGCTTCACGGTGGCGACGACGCTGTCGGCGACGCCCGTGGCCGACGGTTCGACGTCCCACTGGCGCAGCTCGCCGAAGTACGCCTCGATGCGCGCGGCGCCGCCAAACGAGCGCAACGCGTCGAGCGGGACGGGCGACAGGTAGTAGTCGTAGTTCTTGCGGCTGGCGTCGCCTTTCGACTTGAGCGGCAGGAACGCATCCTGCGCGACCTTCGGATCGATCTCGTCCGATGCCGGCTTCTTGTCGATGAACTTGCCGTTGGCGCTCGTGCGCAGGCTCGCGATGAACTCGGGCTGCGGATGTCGCGCGTCGATCCGGTCGGCCGGCCGGTCGATGTGCGGTGCGATCAGCACATGGGCGTCGTTGCCGAACGCCGCCTTCATGTCGTCGACACTGGCGAGCTGGTCGCCGTCGATGCGGACGAGGTCGCGCTTGCCGTGCGTGGCGAGCTGGTCGAGCGCACGCTGCCCGCGCTTGACGGCCGGTCCCGACGCGTGCGCGGGCGCGGTTGCGCGCCGCCGCGACAGCGGGGCGGGGGCCGGCATCTCGCGCGGGACGCCGCCGGCCCGCATGCGGGCCGCCTGGCTCGTGTAGTAGTCCCGATAGGTAGCATGGCCGGGCACCGACGGCGCGGCGTCGCCGAACGCGGCCGCAAGCCGGCGCAGCCCGGTTGCGTCACCGGGCATCACGTGATCGGCCTCGCGCGCGATCGCGTCGGGCAGGTGGGCGTCCTTCGCGATATCGATGCCCGTGTCGCCGGCAAGTTCGCGGCGCACCGCGAACGCGTTCGCCTGCGCGCGCGCCTCGGCCATCAGCGCGCTGTCGGTCCACGCTTCTGGCGACGTGTGGTCGAGCGCCAACTGGCCGGTGATCGCCTCGACCGCATGCTGCGCTTCATGCGCGAGCGCATAGACGAGCGTGCCGGTGCCGCGCAACCGCCCGTCGAGCACGATCCGCTGTTTCGCGGTGTCGATGCGGCTGCCGCGCCCGGGGCGGCCGAGCACGACTTTCCAGCCGGCCGCGTGCGCTTGCGCGACCTGCCCGCTGAGCAGGGTCGAGCGGTCGACGAGTGCGTAGGCTTCCTTCGGCAGCGGCGCGCCGCCGAAGCGCATCCGGATCCGCGTGATGACGGACGGCTTTTGCGCGAACGCATCGGGCGGCAGATGTTCGGTGATTTCCGGATGCGCGAGCTCGATCGCTCCGCGCGCGATGCCGTCCTCGAGCACGACGCGCAGCGCGCGGATGTCGCGCACGATGCCGTCGACGTTCAGCCGCGGCGCACCGACGTCGAGCGACGACGGGTCGCTCAGGTAGAAGTCGCCCTGGGCGTCGAACACGCCTTCGAAATCGTAATAGAGGCCGTGCCGCTCGGTGATCTCGCTCGCGCGATCGAGCTGCGCGAATGCGTCGTGCGTGACGCGCTCCGGCAGCACGCCGGCGGTCACGTCGTGGCTGCTGAGCGACGCGAACGGCTCGTACATCACGGCCACGCGGTCGAATGCGGCGAACGGGCCGCCGAGCGTGAGCGTCTTCAGCCCGTACGCACGCAGTGCGGCGAGGCCTTCCTGCTCGTGCCGGATCGCGTCGATATGGTTGAGGATCGCGTGGTTGTCGGTGCCGAGGTAGATCCCGATCGCATTGCGGCGGCCGAGTTCGAACACGGTCTTTTCGATGCCGGCACCGGTCGCCGCGCCCATGACGCGCTCGACGGGCAGACGTTCGGTGGGGTCGCCGCTCGTGTGGACGCCGTTGCCGTCCACCGCGAGCGGGCCGAGATCGGGGCGCGTGTGCGGCGCCGGGTCGAAGCGCAGCCACGCGCGCGTGGGGCTCAGCGCGGCTTCGGCGCCGAAGCCGACGGCAATCGTCGGCGGCACGTGCACGGGCCGCTGCCACACGTTCGCGAGCCATGCGCCCGCGTCGCGGCCGTTGCGCGCGGCGAGGATGATCGCCGCGCCGGGAAAGCCGAACACGGAGCGGTGCGCGAGCGTGAACTCGACCGGCGACCACGGGCGGCCGTCGGCGTCGACGAGGCGGCCCTGCGCGTCGGTCGTGCCGCGCACGATCACGATGCCGGCTTCGCGGTCGTACGACAGCCCGTCCGAATGCAGCAGGCGCAGGTCGTCCACGCCGGTCACGCCGCGCCCGTCGAACGGCGAGGCCTTGACGGGACGCGCACGCGACCACGCCGTTTCGGCCGCGAGCGCGGCGGCCGCGTCGTGCTCGGGTGCGGCCAGCGTCGCCCGGCCCGATTGCGCGGCCTGCGCCTGCCGGCGGTACAACTCGCCGTAGCTGATGCCGCCGAGCGAGGTCGGCGCGTGTTCGAACGCGTCGGCGAGGCGTGCGATCGACTCGGCATCGCCGGGCCGCGCGCGGCCGTATTCGTTGGCGATCGCATCGGGCAGCGCGACGTAGCGGCCGACGTCGACGCCGGCGTTCGTGCGAATCTCGTCGCGGATCGCGAACGCGTTCGCCTGCGCGCGGGCTTCCGCCAGCAGCGCGGAGCGCACGTAGCGTTGCGTCGACCCGTAGTCCAGCCCGAGCGTGCCGGTCACGGCTTCGGCGGCATGACCGGCTTCGTGCGCGAGCACGTAGACCATCGAGCCGGTCGAGCGCAGGTTGCCGTCGATCGTGATGCGGCGTCGCTGCGTGTCGATCTTGCTGCCTTCGCCCGGGGTGCCGCGCACGACTTTCCAGCCCGCGTCGCGAACGAGCCGCATCTGCTGCGACAGCAGGCCCGATGCATCGATCAGGCGATAGGCTTCCTTCGGCAGCGGCGCGCCGCCGAAGCGCATCCGCACGCGTGTGATGATCGAAGGCTTTTGCACGAACGCGCCGGGCGCCGGCGTTTCCGCGAGTTGCGGATGCGCAAGCTCGATCTTGCCGCGTTCGAGGCCGCTCGTCAGCGCGCGCTCGATCAGCGCGAGGCGCTGCAATGCCGTGAAGTGCTCGCCCGCCTCCATGCCGATCGAACCGGGGTCGCTCAGCAGGAAATCGCCGTTGTGCGTGAACAGCCCCTGCAGGTCGAAGCCGATACCCGTGCTCTCGATGACGGCACGGATCTGCCGGATATGTTCGAGCGCCGCGCGCGACACCACGTGCGGCAGCGCGCCCGTTTCGAAGCTGAAGCTGTGGAATACGCCGAGCGGCCGGTACAGCACCGCGACGCGGTTGAGTGCGGAGAACGGGCCGCTCATCGTCATGGTTTTCAGGCCGTACGACGCGAGATCGTCGAGTGCGATGCTTTCGTCGATCGCCGCGTCGAGCTGGTGGGCTTCCGATGTATGGGGCCCCTTGTCGTACACCGCGAGCGCGGCGTCGTCGCCGAGCGCGAACACGGTTTTCTCGCCGCCGAAGCCGAGCAGCTCGCCGACGTGGCGTTCGACGTCGATCCGTTCTCCCGGCCGGCCTTCGACGTGCACGCCTTCGGCGTCGGCCGTCAGCGGGCCGAGGTCGTGCGGTGCCGCGGGCGCCGGGTCGAAGCGGCGGAACACGCCGGTGTCGAGCAGTGCGGCATGCGCGCCGACCGCGTGCGCGGGCGGTGCGTACACCGGCCGTTGCCACAGGTTCGCGAGCTGTGCGGCGGCGGCTTCGCCGCCCTGCTGCGCGGACAGCACGATCGAATAGCCGTCCTGGATCATGAACGCGGGCGCCTGGTCGAGTGCGTATTCGTGCACGCCGGTCGGCCGGCCGCCCGTCAGCAGCGTGCCGTCCGGCAGCGTGTCGGCGTGCAGCATCATCACGCCGGCGTCCTCCAGCACCGTGAAATGGCGGCTGCGGGCCGCCTGCAGTTCGGACACCGTGGGCGCCGGCCGCGCACCGAACGGCGACGCGTACTCGGCATGCGCACGGCTCCACGCGACGCGTTCGTCGAAGCTGCGCACGCCGCGCGGCGTGTCGCCGGATTCGCGCGTCTGCGGCGCGGGCATCCGGCGCGGAATGCCGCCGCGGCGTTTCTGGCGCGCCCATACGTCATGATAGAAGTCGCGGTAGGTCTCGCCGTCGCGACCCGATACGGGTGCGTCGGCGAATGCGTCGACGAGCCGGCCGACCGTGCCCGCGTAGTCGTGCGACGGCGCGCGCCATGCGTCGCCTTCGTGCTCGATCGCATCGGGCAGCCGCACGTGCGCGGCGATGTCGCCGCCGCCCGCGAGCTGGATCTCGTAGCGTGCCTCGAACGCGTTGATCTGCGCGCGCGCCTCGGCTTCGAGCGCCTTGCGTGTGAAGCGGCTGCGGTTGCCGTAGTCGAGATTGAGCACGCCCGCCATTGCCTCGACCGCATGCCGCGCTTCGTGCGCGAGCGTGTACGCGATGCTGCCCGGATGCTGGAGGCCGCCGTCGATCGTCACGCGGCGCTTGCGCGGATCGATGCGGCTGCCGCCGCCGCGCTTGCCGAGCGTCACGCGCCAGCCGGCGTCCTGGAGCATGCGCAACTGCGTCGCGAGCGTGCCTGATTGCATCGCGAGTGCCTGCGCGGCCTCCGGCAGCGCCGCGCCGCCGAAACGCATCTGCATCCGCGTGATCCAGCCGGGGTTCGACGCGGCAGGGTCGGGCGGCGGTGTTTCGGTCGTTTCCGGATGCGCGGCGGCGAGCCCGGTATCGTCGTTCGCGGCAGCCGGGCGCGCGTCGGTCGCGTTCGCGCGGGCGGCCGTCCGGTCGGCGGTATCGCCGGCCGCCTTGCCGGCGGTTTTGCCGGTGTCCGTCTCGCGTTCCGCCGTGCGCTCGACGGTGGCGGGGCGCTCCGGCTTGACGAGCACGAGCACGCGATTCGGTGCGCTGAAGATGCCGTCGAGCGCGCTGACGGGTTCGGCCGCCGCGGCAGCGCGCGGCATCGCCGGTTCGTTCGGGCCGCGCTTGCCGGCCAGCACGATCACCGTGTCGTCGCCGGCCGCGGGGTGGGGCGACGCCGGTGGCGCTTCGTCGGCCGCGGCTGCGCCCGGCAAGCCGGTTTCGGCTGCCGCGGTTTCCGGCGCGGGATCGAAACGCAGCACGCTCGCGTTCGCGCGAAGCTGGCCGTCGGCGCCGAACGCGTCGGGCGCGGCCGCGTAGACGGGCTTCTGCCAGCGGTTCGCGAGTTCGGGCGCGAGCGCCGCGTCATGCTCGCCGGCGACGACGATCACGGGTTCGTCGAGATCCTGCGGGCGCAACGGGGACGGCCGCGCACCGGGCGCGTCCTGCGCCGTGCGGTCGCGCACGACATAGACGGTGCGGTCGCCGACCTCCAGCGGTTCGGCGCTCGGCCCGCGCGGTACCGCGATGCCGGCCGGATCGCGCGTGGCCGGCCGCGCGGCGGGCGCTTCGTCCGTCAGGTCGACGACCTTCACGTCGACGCGCGGCGGTGCGCCGTCCGTCTTCGTTCGCGTGCCGGCGCCGGCTGGCTCGTCGAGCTCGGCGGCCCGCGTGCGCAGCGCCTGCGCATCCTGGCTGCGCCGGTCGCTGCGCGCGGCCGCCGTGCGGTCGACTTCGGTTTCGTCGTGCTGCTGGTCGACGCGCGCGCGTTCCTGGCTCGCGCGCTGCGTGCTGCGGGCGTTGCTCGCGGTGCTGGCCGTTTCGCTTTCGGCGGCCGTCTGTGCGAGGCTGCGCGGCGCCTGCGCGTCGGCGCCGTTCGCCTGCCGGATCGCTTCGCTCGTCTGCGCAATGGCGTGATCGAGGAGCTCGAGCCGGGTCTTCGGGATGACGTTCGGCGTCGTGGTCATCTCGCCGTCCGGGCCGAACGACAGGCGCTCGCCGGTTCCCTTCACGTCGTCGACGCGCGTGCCGTTGGTCCATTCCTTCGGCGACGCCGACACGACGGACAGCGTGCCGTCTTCGCCGAGCACCACCGATTTGCCGGGCGGCATCTGCTTGCTCGACGTCTTGTCGAGCACGCGGATCGGCTGGTTGTCGTAGGTCAGGATCTTGTCGCCGACCATCAGCATGCCTTCGGGCGACACCTTCACGGCTTCGCCGTCGAGCGTCGCGCGGGTGCGGCCGTAGGCGAGCGACGACACGTCGCCCTTGTTCAGGATCTGGCCGAGCATCCTGCTGTCGACCGTGACGGTCTCGCCGTCGGTCGTGCGGATCGGCACCGGCCGGCCGGTGCGGGTTCGCGCCGACGTGACCGCGCGTTCCTTGAGGCCGCCCGCGGCCATCAGCGCGACGTTGGTGAGCCCGGACTTGAGCTGTTCGCCGGCCGCCTTCTTGTCGCCTGCGAGATAGTCGACGCCGGCCTCGCCGAACGCCTCGACCGCGCCGCCGACGCCGGTCACGATCGCGGTGGCCTTCGCGCCGGTGGAAAGCAGCGACGCGACTTTCGGCGTGCGCGTGAGCGCCGTCACCGCGCGCGTGAACAGCTTGCTGCCGGCGAGCTTGGCGGCGCCGGCGGCGCCCATCGGCACGAGATTGATGAAGTCGGCGCGCGCGCCCGCGTCGGTGAACGGATTGATGCTGCGGCCGTGTTCCATGCGCGTCGCGATGTCGAGCCCCGCGCTGGTCATCGATGCGCCGATCGCGGTGTACATCATCCCCGCACCGAGGATGTTCAGCGGCACGCCGACGATCGCGCCGATTCCGGTGCCGTCGAGCAGCCCGCCGATACCTTCCAGCGCCATGCCGCCGACCATCATGCCGATGTTCAGGCCGGTGCTGGTCAGCGTGTTCAGGAAGCTGTCGAAGCCGCTTTCATGATGCGCGGCCTTCGACACGAGCTGCAGCGAGCCGTCCGCGTTGTGGCCGGTCGCGATGTCGACGGTGCCGTCCTTCGACAGCTGGTTGTTGTCGATGTAGTCGTTGATGTCGTTGTAGGTGCTCGCCGTCTCGTCGACGTATTGCGTGCCGTCCTTGCCGGTGACCTTGAAGATCGCGCTGGTCGTCATGCCGGCGTCCTTCGCCGCATACACCATCGGCAGCACGCTGACCTGCGTGGTCGCGCCGCCGCCGACCTTCAGCAGCGTGTCGCGCACGCTGTTGATCGTCGACAGCTTGTCCTTGTCGGTGAAGCGCGCGACGTCGTCGTTCGTCGGCGATACGGGATCCGAACCATCGCTCGACGAGGCTGTGTTCGGCACGTCGGGCTGCATCCCGAGCGCGACGCCGATCAGGTTGCGCTGTTCGTTGTCGGTCAGCTTGCCGAACGCGATCGTATTGCCGTTCTGCGTGCTCGCGCTCGCCGCGTCGAGCAGCGAGTTCGACAGTTCGCCCCGATGCGCCTCGTAGAAATCGTGCAGCGCCTTCTTGTAGTCGTTGCCGGCATCCGAATCGGGCGCCGCGTAGCGCAGCCGCTCGTCGAGGCCCGCGTCGAACTGGTCCATCAACACCTGCTGGTGCGACGTCTCGCTCAGCAGCTGCAGGCGCTGTACCGTGTTGTCGGCTTGCGTGACGGCAGCCTTCGCCTTGTCGAGCTGGTCCTGGTACAGGTTCGGCCGCGGTGCCGACGGTGCCGGGATCATGTCGTCGCCCGCGACGTAGCGGAACCGCACGGGCGGCGGATTCGCGGCCGCCCAGTCGTCGTACTGTTTCTGCACCGATGCGAGCGTGCTCTTTGCCTGTGTCTGCTGGATGCGTGCCTGCGATAGCGCGGCCTGGGTTGCGCGCTCGTTGACCGAATTCGCGAGCCGGCTGTCGGCCGCGCGGATCGCGCCTGCGACGACCTGCAGGCGCTTTGCATCGAGCAGCGTCGGGCCCGCCGGCGCGGCCTGCGTGGCCGGCGACTGCGGCAGCACGAACGGAGACGAGTCGGTGAGCGATGGTGGCAGGCCGCCATTCGCGGTCGACAGCGATGGCGCGGGCAGCGGTGACGACGTCGGCAGCGTCGGCGTGCCGGTGGGGGCGGCGCTCGCAGCGGTCGACAGCGACGATGCGGGCAGGGAAGGCAGGCCGCTTGCGGTCGACAGCGACGGCGCGAGCAGCGGCGGCTGGGTCGTCGGCTTCGTGAAGATCGAGCGCGCGTTGACCTGCGCCTGGATCTGCGACGCCTGGTCGTCGTACTGCTGCGCGAGCGTCGCGCCGTAGGTCGCGACGAAACCGTCGTGCGCGATACCGGCCTGCTGTTGCGCCTGCGACAGTTTCGCGTATGCGTCGCCGACGTCGAGGTCGACCTGCGGATCCTTCAGCATCGAGCCCGGGTTGGCCTTGTGCCAGGCGTCGGCGGCCTGCTGCTTCTTCGTGTAGTCGGCCTGCAGCGTGTCGACCTGATGTTGCGCGGACAGCATCTGCAGATAGCTGCCGCTCGTGTTCGCGGCCGTCTGCGCACGGGCGAGGGCGGTCTTCGCATCCGACACCGCATTCGCCACGACCACCGTCGGTCCTTCCTTGCCGCTGACCGAGTCGTACGTTTGCTGCGCGTTCGTGAGCGCCAGGCTGTCCTTCGCGGCGCCGGCCGCGGCATTGGCATAGTTCGCGTCCTTCGCCGCCGCCGTGACGGCCTGCTGCGCGGCGTCCTGCGATGCCGGCGCGTCGGGCATCGTGACCTGCAGTTCCAGCGGCTGGAGCGCATCGTTGAGCCGGCCGACGCCCGAGTCGAGCGCGTCCTTGTAGTCCGGATCGGCGAGATACGACTGGAACTGCGTATAGGCGAGGTTCGAATTCGCGACGTCCGCGTAGTACTTCGACGCACCGACGGCGGCCGTTGCGCTGGCGGTCTGCCAGTTGTCGAAGAGCCGGATCTGCAGCGGGTTCTTGCAGTCGCTCTGCTGCGGCACCCAGTTCGGATCGTTCGCGTGCTCGGGAAACGCGGCCAGCAGCGTCTTGAACTGCTGGTCGGCGGCATGTTGCGCGTCACCCGGATCGGTCACCTTGCCGGAGTCGTCGATCTTCATCCCGGCCGGCATGTCGGCGTTCGCCTGTTCGCCGTACAGGATCATGTAGCCCGCGTCGGTCGTCACGTTCAGGTCGCGCTGCGCGCTGTCGGCGGCGGTGCGCGCCTTCGCGTAGGCATCCTGAGCGGTCTTGCGGTCGTCGGGCGTCGATTCGGGATCGCGGTTCACGAGACGCAGCACGTTCTGCGCGCCCTGCAGCGATTGCGATGCGTTGTCGTATTGCGTCTGCGCGTCCTGGATCGCTTTCTGCACCGCGCGCGTCTTGTCGTTCTCGACCGTGATGTCGGGCGGCGGCACCGTGTACTGCGCGGCCATGCTCTGGACCAGCGAGGTCGCGGATGCAATTTCGGGGTTGGTCGGCTTCGACGGATCGGTGGACGGCGTCGCGGTTACCGGAATCGGCGGCGTCGCAACCGGGTTCGCGGGGCCGGCCGACGAATCGTCCTTCTTCGGCGGCGGCGGCGGCGGCGGCGGGGGCGGCGGTGCGACGACCGGGTTCAGCGTTTCCGACAGAAAGCGCTGCCAGTTGACGCCCAGTCCCAATCCGTCGATCAACAGCATGCTCGTCTCCCTGAAGGCGCGGCGCCATGCGCGCCGCGACGCGATCCGACGAGTGTAGGGACGCGCGTTGCGGCCGGATCGCCGCTGTTTCGTAGCACGGGGGCGCGGCCGCCGCGCGAGCGCATCCCACGCTACGAGACGCGTGCAGCCCGACGGCGGTGCCGCGCCACGTGGCGCGCCGGCGACGTTCGCGCCCCTGTAATCGGGGCGCGCGCCGCTACTCGTCGAGACACTTCACGCACAGCCGCTTCGCCTGGCTGGCCGCGAGCCCGCGGCACATCATCACGACCGGGCGCGCGTGGCACGACGGCGCATCGGCGGACGCGGCAGGCGACGGCAGCCGGCGTGCGCGCTCGGGCGGCGTGGTCGCGGCCGCGTCCATGCGCCGCTGGCGCGCGGGCGGCGGCGTGTCGCCGACGACGGGAATCGGTCCGACGCCGCCTTCGCGCGCGTTGCGCTGTGCGCTGGCGACGACGCGGCTCACGTAGCCGCTCGAGAAGCCGGTCGTGAAGTTGCCGCTGTAGTAGCACGACAGCGCCGCGCGCAACGCGGCCTGCGTGGCGCGACCGGTGCCTGACGAGCGCGCGAAGCATTCGGTCAGGATCGCGCCGCCGGCCCGCAGGTTGCGGCACGGTTCGAACATCGTCGCTTCATCGAGCCCGTATTTCGCGAAATTGCGCTCGTTCACCTGCGCAAGGCCGACGCTGTAGCTGAAGCCGCGTGCCGCGAGGTCGCGCGCGGTCGCGCGCGCTTCGTCGAGCGACGCGGGCTGGCGCGCCAGATGGCCGCCGACCACGCCGATCGCATACGGATTGAAGCCCGACTCGGTACGCACGAGCGCGGCGAGCGTATCGGGATCGACGTTCGGCGCGCAGGTGCGCGCGAGCGACGCGAAGCCGGTGCCGGTGCCTGCGGCCTGCGCGCTGCGCAGCGGCAGGCACGCGAAGGCGAGCGCGGCCAGCGCGGCCAGCGCGCACAGGCAGGCGGCGGCGGTTCGCAGGCGGTGCGCGCTCATCCCGCGCCCGCCACCCGGTACGACATCACGAGGCCGTGCACGAGCAGCGACCAGCCGTCGAGCGCGACGAACAGCAGCAGCTTGAACGGCACCGAGATCGTGGTCGGCGAGATCATCTGCATGCCGAGCGCGAGCAGGATGTTCGCGACCAGCAGGTCGACGACGATGAACACGATATAGATCACGAAGCCGATCTGGAACGCCTTCGTCAGCTCGGCAAGCGTGAAGCTGGGCACCAGCACCAGCAGGTCGTCGTCCTTGATGCCGTCCGCGCGGTTCTTCGGCCACACCGAGGTGGCGGTGCGCACGAAGAATTCGCGATCGCGCTGCCGCGTGTGCGACACGAGGAAATCCTTGATCGGCGGCAGCGCGGCATCGACGAGCGCGCCGACGTCGGCCGTCGACAACTGTCCCGACGCATCGAAGTGACGCGCCTGCAGCGCGTCGCGGATCGACATCCCGACGGGCGCCATGATGAACAGCGACAGGATCAGCGCGATGCCGTTCAGCACGAGGTTCGGCGGCACCTGCTGGATTCCGAGCGCGGAGCGCAACAGGCCGAGCACGACCACGAGCTTCGTGTAGCTCGTGACCATCAGGGCCGCGAACGGCGCGATGCCGAGCGCGGCGATCACCGCGATCAGCGCGACCGGATTCGGCAGGTTGCCCATCGTTCAGCGCTCGCGCGGTGCGGGTTGGGTCAGCGTGACGACCCGCACACCGAGCTTCTGGCCGACCGCGATCAGGTGCCCCGTGCCGATCAGCATCCCGTTCGCGACGAGATGGATCACGCTCTGGTTGATCCCTTGCTGCAGCTCGATCACGGCGCCGGGCTGCAGCGCGCTCAGTTCGCCGAGCGGCATCGACGTGGGCGGCAGCTCGAAGCGCAGGTCGACCGCGAGGCCGTCGAGCGGGCGCGGCGCATCGGCGACAGGCGCGTCGTGCGTCGTCGGCGGCGTGGCATCGGTGCGGGTCGGTTCCAAAGGCATCTCCCTGATTCGTTCGACGGTCAGCCGGTTGCCCGACGGCCGTCCGGTAATTTCCCACGCCGGGGCGGCCGGCAGCCGCGCGACGCACAGCAGGTTCTGCTCGTGGGCCTGCCAGCGCTCGATCGCGATGATGTCGCCGCCGCCGACGTCGGCCAGCTCGGCCGCCGTCAGCTCGGTCCGGCCGATCTCGAACACGAGCGGCACGGGCAGGTTCGCGTAGGCCGCGCGCGCGTCGGCGGGGGCGGCGGGCGCGGCCGGTCGCCCCGCGAAGAACACGGCGAGCGCATCCGGCGCGTCGAACAGCAGCGCGCCGTGGCAGCGCCATGCGGCGTCGGCGCGACGCAGCTCGAAGCGCAGCGCGGCCGGCGCGGCGCGCCACGCCGGCACGTTGTCGGGCGGCGGCAGCAATTCCACGCGCTGCCGCGTCGCCGTCTGCAGCACGGCGGCGAGCGGCGCGCCCAGATCGGCGAGCAGCGCCGCGCGGATCACGGCCGGCACCGCCGGATCGGCCGCTTCGCCGAGCCATTCGGTTTCCGCGAGCGGATCGATCCACAGCGTGCCGGCCGCCGGGCCGACGACGAAGCGGTAGGCGTGCGCGTCGCCCGCCGGCTCGGTGTCGACCCGCCAGCGCACTTCGTATGCGTGTTCGCCGAGCGTGATCGGGACGGCGGCGGTTGTGCAGTACGCGTGCGACAGCCCGCGCGCGGCGGCGGCGGACAGGCGCGGCAGATGGGGCGACGCGTCGAGCGCGACCGCGGCCGGCGCGGCGGCGGGCGGTGCAGCCGCGGCGGGCATGGCCCGGTGCACGGCGTCGCCGGCGTCGGCATTCGTCTGGAACAGCGCAGGCACGGCGGGATCGGGGCGAATTCGGTGTTGATTCGACGGGTTGTTCTGGGGCCGGCGGCGCCGACGGGCGCGCGGCTGCTGCGTCGATTGTAGGGACGGCGGTGGCCGCGTGCCGCGCCGGAATCCGTAGTCGCCGCCATCGCCGGCAGGCGGCGTGAGCGGGGCGCTACGAAGCGCGATGAACGGCCGCGAAGCGGAGCCCGCAAAGGCAACCGCCGCCCGGAGGCGGCGGTCGGGTCGCGACTGGCTGGCGGGCCGGGCGGCGTGCAGGCCGCGCCCGACGGGCGGGCCGCGAGGCGCTGCGGATCGCCGCAGCGCGGTGGGGGGAGACGTTGCCCGCTTGCCGCGCATGCGCGGCAAGCGGGCGAAGCATTACGCGTAGTCGGCGACCATCGCGGGCTGCGGCGCCGCGCGCAGGATCGGCGCGGCTTCGTGGCGCTCGACGTGCGTCATCGCCGCACCGAACAGCACGAGGCGATAGCCGACCGCATAGATCGGGATGATCCGCAGGTTCTTGTCGTGATCGAGCTGCAGCTTCGAACGGATACGCGAGATGTGGGTATCGAGCGTGCGCGACGACACGCCGAGTTCACGGCCCCATACGGCTTCCTGGATTGCCTGCCGCGGCACGATCTTGTTCATGTTGTCGAGCAGGAATTCGACGACGTCGAATTCACGCGGCGTGACATCAATGATCTTGTTGTCGATTTCGATCGTGCGGCGCACGAAGTTGATTTTTATGTTGTCGATGTACAGGTATTTGCAATCCATGGTGGCCCTCGCATGTCCATAAAGGAGTGTTTGCGAGTCCTGTGCTGCAACTTCCGGGCCAGGGGCGGATCGTCTGATATCGACAGCCGATCGCACCGGGACGGGCGGCGCAACGGCCTTGAATTTAAACGAGTTTTTACGGGGTGCGTGCAGCGGGTGGAAAAAGGGCCGGGTTAATGGTGAAGGATTGTTACGTAGCATCGACCGGCGACGTTACGGGCGTTACGTCCGACGTAACGTGCTGGGCGAGGCGGGGAGGCGAGGCCGGCGGAGTGTCGCTGCGGGCGGATGGCGAACCCGACATCGAACCCTCCATGGATCAATTGATTGTCTATATGAATCAATTGGTTATGAAAGATTTTTGCCGGCATGGAACCCTGCATTGCCAGCCTCCTGAACAAAAAAACACCGGCCGCAACGCGTTTCCACTCCGCGGCCGGCGTTCCGATCCATCCTCAAGCCTTCGCGCTATCCGCCGAATCGAACGGCAGCACGTAGTGCCGCTTGCCCGTCGCCGCGAAGATCGCGTTCGCGACCGCCGGCCCGATCGGCGCGACGCCCGGCTCGCCGACCCCGGTCGGGGCTTCGGCCGACGGCACGATATGCACTTCGACCTTCGGCATCTCGGCCATCCGCAGCACGTGGTAGCCGTCGAAGTTGCGCTGCTCGACCTGGCCGTCCTTCAGCGTGATCGCGCTGTGCATCGCCGCGCCGAGCCCGAAGCCGATGCCGCCTTCCATCTGCGCGGCGACGATGTCGGGATTGATCGCGATCCCGCAATCGACCGCGCACACCACGCGTTCGACCTTCACCTTGCCGTCCGCGTCCACCGACACCTCGGCCACCTGCGCGACATAGCTCTTGAATGCCTCGGCGACTGCGATCCCGCGCCCGCGGCCCTTCGGCAGCGGCTTGGCCGGATCCCAGCCGGCCTTCTGCGCGGCGAGGTCCAGCACCGCGCGCATGCGCGGCTCCTTCTCGAGCAGGTCGCGGCGGAACGCGTACGGATCCTTGCCCGCAGTGTGCGCGGCTTCGTCGATGAACGCCTCGACCGCGTAGGCCGTGTGCGAGCTGCCGACCACGCGCCACCACAGCACGGGCAGGCCGACCTTGGTGGTGGTGAGCTCGACCGACACGTTCGGCACCGCGTACGGCAGGTTCGCCGCGCCCTCGACCGACGTGGCGTCCACGCCGTTCTTCACCATGAACGCCTCGAACGGCGTGCCGGCGAGGATCGACTGGCCGACGATCCGGTGGCGCCAGCCGACCAGCTTGCCGTCCGCGGTCAGCCCCGCGTCGAGCTTGTGGAAGTACATCGGCCGGTAGAAGCCGCCCTGGATGTCGTCTTCGCGCGTCCACTGCAGCTTGACGGGCTTGCCGTCCGCGCCGAGCGCCTTGGCGATCGACACGGCCTCGACCACGTAGTCCGACCACGCGTTCGCGCGCCGGCCGAAGCTGCCGCCCGCGTACAGCGTGTGGATCTGCACCTGCTCGGGCTTCAGGCCCGCCGTCCGGGCCGCGTTGGCCTGGTCGACCGTCTGGAACTGGTCGCCCGCCCAGATCTCGCAGCTGTTCGCCGTCAGCTTGACGACCGCGTCGAGCGGCTCCATCGGCGCATGCGCGAGATACGGGAATTCGTACGTCGCGCTGATCTTGCGCGCGGCGCCCGTGATCGCCGCATCGGCATCGCCGTCCTTGCGCGCCGACGTGCCCGGCTTGTCGGCGAGCTGCCGGTATTCGCGCATGATCTCGTCCGAGCCGCGCTTCTCGGCGTTCGTTTCGTCCCATTCGATCTTCAGCGCGTCGCGGCCCTGCTTCGCGGCCCAGAAGCCGGTGCCGACGACCGCGACACCGCCCGGCACCTGTACCACCGACACGACGCCCGGCACGGCCTTCGCCGCCGTCGCGTCGAACGACTTCACCTTCGCGCCGAAGCGCGGCGGGCGCTGCAGCAGCGCGACGCGCATGCCGGGGACGGTCGTGTCGAGCGTGAAATGCGCGGTGCCGTTCGATTTGGCCGACGCGTCGACGCGCGGAATGGGGTGACCGATCAGCTTGAAATCGGCCGGCTGCTTCAGCGTGACCTTGTCCGGCACCGGCAGCTTCGACGCATCGGCGACGAGCGTGCCGTACGCGGCCGTCTTGCCGCTCTTCGCATGCGTGACGACGCCGTTGGCAGTCGTGAGCTCGCTCGCGGGCACCTTCCAGCGAGCCGCCGCGGCCGATACCAGCATCGCGCGGGCCTTGCCGCCGGCTTCGCGCAGTTGCTGCCACGAGTTCGACATGGCCGAGCTGCCGCCCGTGCCCTGCATCGTGCCGAACGCGAGGTTCGCATAGCGTTTCGCATCGGCGGGCGCGCTTTCGACCCGCACGTGCGACCAGTCGGCGTCGAGCTCCTCGGCGACGATCGTCGCGATGCCCGTATATGCGCCCTGGCCCATTTCGACGTGCTTCGCGATGACCGTGACGGTGCCGTCGGGCGTGATGCGCAGGAATGCGTTCGGTGCGAAACCGGCAGCGGGCGCGGTCGCGGCGAGCGCGCGGCGGCCGAAGCCGCTGAAGTCGAAGCCGATGGTCAGGCCGACGGCGGCCGCGGCGCCCGCGGCCTTCAGGAACGTGCGGCGCGACGGACGCACCGACCCGGTGTTGTCGAGTTCGATCGTCATGGTCAGGCTCCCAGCGTCGCGGCCGCGTCGTGGATCGCCGCCCGGATGCGGGCGTAGGTCGCACAGCGGCACAGGTTGCCGTTCATCGCGGCGTCGATGTCCGCGTCGGTCGGCTTCGGGTTCTGTTCGAGCAGCGCGGTGGCCGACATGATCTGGCCGGACTGGCAGTAGCCGCACTGCGGCACCTGCAGCTTGACCCAGGCGGCCTGCACGGCCTGCGCGGGCTTGCTCTGCAGGCCTTCGATCGTCGTGACGTGCTTGCCCGCGATACCGGCGAGCGGCAGCACGCACGAGCGGACGGCCTGGCCTTCGAGATGCACGGTGCACGCGCCGCACTGCGCCATGCCGCAGCCGAACTTCGTGCCGGTCAGTCCCGCGTGTTCGCGAATCGCCCAGAGGACGGGCATCGACGGATCGGCGTCGAGCGTGACGTTCTTGCCGTTGAGGACAAACGAGGTAGGCATTGTGATTGTCTCCGTGGGGAAAACCCGGCATGCGCCCGGTCAGCGGGCAGTGTGCGCGAGGCATCGGTTTTTGCGTCTACCCAATCCTGCAAATTTATTGAACAATCCTGCAAATCCCCGGCAGGTCGCGGGCGGTTTCGCTATGCTCCCGCGACATGAGGAAATCTATCGAGGAAGCGTCATGGACATGACCGATATCGTGGCGTCGCGCGAATCCGGGCAGCGCGAGCTGGCGACGCTGATCAGCCGTTTCGCGCCCGCGGACGGCTCGCATTCAACGGCCGTGCCGGGTTTGATGCTGCACCGGCACACGCGGCCGGTCGATCTCGGCTGCGGTGTGTCGCGGGCCGCGCTCGTGATCGCCGCGCAGGGCTCGAAGCGCGTGATCGTGGCCGGCCAGGCTTACGAGTACGACGCGCAGAATTGCCTGATTACCTCCATCGACTTGCCGATCCTGTCGCGCGTGACGTGCGCGTCGCCGGACGCGCCGTACCTGTGCCTGTCGCTGACGCTCGATCCGCAGCGCATCGTCGAGCTCGCGGCCGAGATGCGGCTGCCCGAACCGGACGCGGGCCCCGAAGGCGAGGGGATCGCGCTCGCCGAGCTGACGCCGCCGCTGCTCGATGCCGCGCTTCGGCTGATGCGGCTGCTCGATACGCCGGCCGACATTGCGGTCGTCGCGCCGCTGATCGAAAAGGAACTGCTGTACCGGCTGATGACGAGCGGGCAGGGCACGCGGCTGCGGCACATGGCGATCGCGGGCAGCCAGACGCACCGGATCGCCCGTGCGATCGAATGGATCCGCGATCACTTCGCCGAGCCGATGCGCGTCGAGTCGCTCGCGCAGGCGGTCAACATGAGCGTGTCGTCGCTGCACCATCATTTCAAGCACGTGACGACGCTGAGCCCGCTGCAGTATCAGAAGCAACTGCGGCTGCACGAGGCGCGACGGCTGCTGTTGCGGCAGGGCGGCGACGTCGGGTCGGTGGCCGCCGTCGTCGGCTACGAGAGCGCGTCACAGTTCAGCCGCGAATACAGCCGGCTGTTCGGCGCGCCGCCGATGCGCGACGTCGTGCAGTTGCGCAGGAAGGAACTGCTCGGCTGACGGCAGATCGCTGAAAGCCGGCGCGCCGTCGATCGCCGCGCCAGCCACCGGGCGACCACTGCCGTCTGCAGGAAGGCCGGCGCCGCCTGTCACCAGGACGCACTGACCGGCGCGCGTCTCGAGCGCGACCCTGTCATTCATGGTTTTCTTCTTCGTCGAGCAGATCGAGGAACCACACGTCGATTTGCTCGACGGCGGTGCGCACGCGTTCCATCCCGCTGCACGGGTAGCGTTTCGGCAAGCGCCGGCTCGCATGGGCCGAGGTCGACGAAGCGCCGTGACAGGCGCTCCGGTTTCGCTGACTACCCCGTTGATGCTTGAACGACGCGCACGTCGACCGATCGGTGGTGATCTTCATCGCCTTTTCCCCGATACGCGGATTGACGAGCAGGCCGCCGTTCGTGATCTTGTGCCTCGGCGTGCCGCTCGGTGAGAGCCGGAAATCAGGCAATCGGCATGCCATGAACGGTGCCGTCGCGATGCGCACGGGAGCGGCGCCGCGATTGCCGTGCGATATGCGCGCTTCTGTTTCATGCATGTATCGTGGGGACAGAAAAGCGGGCGGGTCAATTTCCGGAAAGTTGCGATTCGATACGAAAAAAGCACGATAAATCATGCTTTTGCGGGAATGGGGTCTTCAAGAAGGTGTCGAGTTTGAATGTTTCATCAATGAGGAATGCATGGGTGACGGATTAAAAACGTTTGCGGAATGCGCCGCGAAGCGGGTGACTTGCTACGTGAAAGTCGTGGCGAATGAAAATGAAAAATGATGTGCGGCGCGACGGGGCGCGAGTTTTCATTTGTTTTAACTATTACGCCAACACGAAAGTTTTCTTTTTTACGGTTCATTTCGGCCGTCGAATAGGGTGTGATCCTGTCGGTATTTTCACGGATGAATCAAATTCGTTCCGGTCATCAGGGGAAACGTGTGTCGACGGCTCGTCGGAGGCTGCTGCGCCGGGCTTTCGGTGCCCGGTGCCGGCCGAATCGATTCTCGTTTGTGACGGCACGGGAAGGGGGCGCACATGCTGCGCCCCCCGGTTTGCAGGCGGAAATGCCCGCGCCGCCTGCCTTGCGCGGCAGCTCGGTTCTCAAGTTTGAAACACGCGTTCATCCGGCCGTCCGGGGCGGGCTCGTCGGCCGGATTCGTCCGTCTAATCCGGCGATTGCATCGCGGCGCTCAACGATCGAAGCGGGTGTCAGACTGTTATTGCGATACATTCCTGAAACAAAAAATGTCGTTCCCGGCGCTGTGTGCCGCCGTGGCGGCCGTTTGCCGTGCGCAATCTGCGGTGGAATATCGCGTGGCACGCTGCTTGCGGTACTGGACGCACCGGCGGGCGGCTGAAACGAAGTAACAAAGCGGTGGGGCGGCCAACTCGTCAATAAGCAGTCGGGGAAACGGCGATGAAGACCATGAGCTGCAGGTTGATCGGCACGTACTTTGTGCATCATTGGGGTAGTCGGAAAGGCCGGGGTGACGCTCGCGACGCTGTGCCAGCTTCGCGAGTTGCGCTGTCCCGGTTTCTTGCCCGCCGCACGCTTCGCGTGCTGGCGCGGTTGTCGCGGTTGTCGCGCCGCACGGCAGTCGGGCGACAGCGATACTCGCTCTCATTCAGTTCACCCGGATGGATCAGGCTGTTCGTGCCGGACAGCGTGACGCCGATTCGTCTTCGGCCAAGCAGGGTCGCTTCGATCGCGCCTGGCCCATGCGGGCACCGGCCGGATTAGATCGAGCGCCCGTCGGCCGGAATATCCGGAAGACTTTTCATCGTCAGCTCAGGGAGAAGCCATGCCACCTGGCTGCAATGCAGGCTCGTCGTCGCTCCGGTAAAGGGAGTATTTTCAACGACGCTGCATTTTGCGGTGGTTAATGTATTGGCGTATTAGCGAAATTTCGATTCCGGAATGGGGTGCCGCATGTCGGTATGCCGTCCGGCGGGGTATCGAATATCGCAAACCGGAAAGGTTTTTAAATCGTTCCGGTCTATCAAGCAATGGTGTTTTCGGCTCAATGCCAATGTTCATAAAAATAATAGAAAACACCTACCAAAAAAATTTGGAAAATCAAAAATCTCGAAGCTAAGCTTCGTCTGGCCAAAATCGCAAAAAACGTGAATTAAAAGACAATGAGATTTTATTGATTAGATAGTGATCCTTAATTTTTAGGATTGCTCAAGTCAGGAAGGTTGATGGCGTGCGATCTTCCTGATTCACTCCGTCCACGCCGTTTTGGAGTCGACCATGAAGAAGCTTCTGATTGCAGCAGCAGTTCTGGCGGTTTCGGGTGCAGCGTTCGCGGGCAGCGGCACGGTGTCGAGCAGCAGCTCGACGAGCGGCGGTTCGACGATGGCTGGCGTTGCAGGGTTCGGTCATTTCACCGCGACCGATTCCGGCTCGGCACTCGGTGCAGCCGGCGCACTGGCCGGCGGCCCGGGCAGCGGTTCGGTCTCGTACACGAACCACACCCAAACGTCGTCGGTCGGCGGCTTCGGCTTCGGCGGCGCACAAGCCACGGGCACCAGCGGCGCGAATGCCGGTTCGATCGGCTGGACGTATCACCACTAAGCCGCGACGCGTAGCGTTCGTCATTGGCTGGCGGTACGGATGCCGGGTTTCGTCCGATGGGGGGCAGGCCCGGCTCCGCCACCGCCGAACTTCATCACAGCAAGGGATTGCTATGAAAGCCAACGTGATATTAGCGACAGCGCTCACCGTCTTATCGTCGGTTGCCATGGCTGCAGGACTGTCCACGACCAACCAGACGCAATCCGTTGCGTCGGGTGTTTCCGGTTCGGTGCTGGTCGGGTCCGGCAGCTATACCAGCAACTCGACTTCGACGGCGGGTGCAAGCGCTGGCAGTACGGTGACACCCGCTGGTTCCGTCGGTACGGCATCCGCCTTCCACAACTCCACCTCGACGGCCAGCGGTTCGGGCTTGAACGGGGGCGCGTACGCGGCAGGCGGCGGTATCGGTGCCGCAGCCTCGAACGGAGGAAACAGCAGCACGAACGAGAACGCGAATGCGCTATCGGGAGGGGTAACCGCCACGATCGTACTCGGCGCGAACCACTATACGGCTGCGGGCGGAAACGACCAGGGCATTGCCAACGCGGGTGCCGCTGGCCTGACGGGCAGTGGCGGTTCGGGCGCGATCGCGGGTTCGAATCACTACAACTCGTCGACCGTGTGGAGTACCGGCCCGGCCGGTTCGCCGTCCGCGGCGGGCGGAAGCCAGGGCAGTTCAAGTGCGACCGGAAGCAGTCATTAGTCAGGTGTGGGGGGACCAGTTTCCCAGCGACGCTGGTCTCTTTTCCCCCACATTGTTGTCACGTAAGGAGTTGGCATGAAGCAGAAACTGATTGCCGCCGCTCTGATGCTCGCGTCTCTGACGGCGTATGGCGCTGACCGTATTGCCGACGACGTGCAATCGAATTTGCAGACGTCAAACAACCCTGACCAGACAACCAAACCGTCAGAACAACAAACGCTTTCTTCGGGCAGTGCCATCGGCGGACCAGACGCCCAGCAGTGGCAGGGCATGTCGGCAGGCTCATGGTCCCAGCTGGGCAACGGCTGGAAACAGTTCGGGGAAGCAGGCAAAGCTGAAGGGAATCAGGGGAACTAGTACGGTTGCCTGGGTGGGAGGTCAAACCTCGTCCGGAGAGTGAAATGAACAGCAACAGGATCAAGGTGGCATGCGCTGCGATGTTCGCGATGACCACGATCGGCGCCCAGGCGCAAACCGCCGACTCGACTTCGAGCTCGCAGTCGTCGACATCGTCGACGGCCATCAGCCAGGGCGGCGGCTCGAGCATGAACACGAACACGAACACCACGAGCTCGCGCGGCGGCAATGCCACCAGCTCCAGCGGGGTCCGCGGCAGCGGCAATTCGAGCGTGAACGTGAACGTGACGATGCCGTCCGGCACGAGTGGCGGTTCGAACGTGACGCCGCAGAGCGTGAGTTCGCTGCAGTCGTCCGGCGCGCCCGGCACCAACCCGTACAACACCCAGTCGTCGGAAAACGTCAATTACTCCGGGACGCAGACGATCAAGACGAACCCGTCGATCCAGGCACCGGGCCTCACGACCACGCTGTCCGATACCTGCATGGGCTCGGTGAGCGTCGGCGTCTCGTTCCCGGGGTTCGGGGCGACGGGCGGCACGACGCTGGTCGACCAGGCCTGCGTGCGACGTCTCGATGCGCGTGAATTCCGTGCGATGGGCCTGACCGACGTGGCGCTCGCGCTGCTCTGCCAGAGCGACGCGAACCGGCGCGCGGTGGAAGCGACCGGGCACCTGTGCCCGGGCACGACCGCGCCGCTCGCCCGTTCGAACGTGGCGCCGAGCGTGGAAGCGACGGTCGCCGACGACGTGAAGTATCGCGATCCGATCGTGCGCGACCGCATGGGCTTGCCGCCGCTCGGCGCTGCCGCGCCGGCACCGGCGCAGCCCCGTCCGGTGGCGACGGCTTCGGTGCAGGCGGCACCCGTGTCGGTTCCGGTGCCCGTGCCCGTGCCGTCGATGGCGCCGATTGCCGCCGCCCCGGCTGTCGCAGCGCCGGCTGTCGCAGCAACCGCACCGGCGGTGGCAGCGCCTGCTGTTGCGACCGCCCCGGCCGTCGCAGCCCCCGCCGTTGCAGCCGCGGCGCCGGCCGTAGCCGCGGCACCCGCGGTGGCGGCCGCACCTGCGGCGTCGATCGTCCCGGCGGCTGCGATTGCTGCCGTGCCGGCTGCCGCCGTGATCGCCGCACCGGCAGTCGCGGACAAGGCGTCGCAAGCGCCTGCCACACCGGTCGCCGACACGAAGGCACCCGAGCCCGTGCAGCCCGTGGCCGACAAGGCAGCGGAACCCGCACCGGTGGTTGCCGACAAGGCGCCCGAACCTGCACCGGCGGTCGCTGACAAGGCACCGGAACCTGCACCGGCAATCGCCGACAAGGCGCCCGAGCCCGTGCAGCCCGTCGCCGACAAGGCGCCGGAGCCGATGCCGGCCGCGACCGCCAACGCAGCGCAGGCCGCTGCCGCGCCGGCTGCGGACACGACGCCGGCAGCTGCTGTTGTCGCGGCGCCTGCAGCGGAAGCTGCGATGCCCGCCCCGGCAGCCGATGCGAAGGCCGCCGAGCCGGCGCCGGTCGCCGCGGAAGCGCCCGCCCCGGAAGCCGCGCAGCCTGCCATAGCCGCGGCGCCTGCCGACGCGAAGGTGCCGGAAGAGACGGCTGCGCAGCCCGCCGACATGCCCGCGTTGTCCGATCCGGCGCAAGCATTGCCGCCGGCTTCGGTCGACCAGCAGGCCGCCCCGGCTGCACCGGTCGTGCCGGCTCCGGCGGTCATCTCGACGAGCACGTCGTCGTAAGCAAGCGGGTCGGTCTCCCGTGTGACCGGAACACCGGTCGCACGGGAGACGTTCGAATCCGACGCCCGACGGTCGTTTCCTGTTTGACGGGTGTTGATCCCATCCCCGAGGTCAACACCTCTTTTTGCCTGACGAGGATGCAAGGAGGCCTCAATCATGAGGATCTTTTTGGTCGCTCTATTGTTGTACAGCGCACAAGCCGCGGCGCAATCGGTATTTCAGAACCCGGCGGTCTTCGTGATCCTGGGCGAGCAGACCGCCGCGAACGCCGTGAGCGTCCAGCAGGCGCTGTCGACGCTCGGTCGCGCCGACAACACGGCATGCGCGCCGATGATGATGATCGGCGATCCGCAGATGGTCTACATGATGCCGGAGGAAGGTCACGCCCCGTCGTGGCAATCGCCGGTGTACGGCCGTGGCGCACCGTTCGAAGCGCAGAAGGGGCCGACATCGACCGGCAAGACGATCGGCGCGATGCAGCATGCCGAGGACATGCAGACGCAGCCATGGAGCGACGGCAGCGCGATCACGCAGAAGATCGCCGGCGAGTCGAGCGTGTCGGCGGCGGATCGGGTGAGCGGGTGGCAGCGCAACGGGCTCGGCTCGATCGAGACGGCCCCTGCGACGGAGGTGACGGTGAACGGCAAGACCTACCGCGCCTATCGTGACGACCTCAACCGTTCCGCGAAGCCGGTCGTCGAGCCGCAGATCTACACGCAGCGCGTCGTGTTCTGCCGATAACGAAACGTCAATCCGAGGACGGCCCGGCGCTGCGCCGCGGGACCACGATGTCCCGCCCCGCGCGATCCGGCAACGGCCGTTTCGACAACCCATCCAAGCGATGAGGCCATCGTGAACTATTGCTGCCAGATCAGGGTGTCGGGCCCGCAGGATCTCGAACGCGATGCGGGTACGGCGCCGTTCGTTGCCGTCCGGCGCAACCATGTCGTACCGCCGCGACCACTCGTCTACCTGTCGCAGCAGCACGATGCCGCGCTCGTCGACTGCCTCGCGTCACGCGGCTGGGACGTGTGGCGCGCGAAAACCGTTGCGGACGCACTGAATCTCGTCAGGGTGAATCGTCCGCATGCGGGCATCGTCGATTTCGGCAGCTTCGCGTCGCCGGACGTCATGGCGTTCGAGACGCTGCTGCGCGATCCGCGCGTCGGCTGGGTCGCACTCGCCGACCACGAGCGGCTGCGGAATCTTACCGTCGCGCGCCTGATTCGCCACTGCTGCTTCGACTACGTGCGCAATCCGAACGCCTATACGACGATCGGCTATCTGGTCGGCCATGCATACGGAATGCTGAAGCTCGCCGACGGCAGCCCGGATTCCGATGCGGCGCCTCCCGGCGGCACGATGATCGGCTCGTGCGACGCAATGCGCCGGCTGTTCGCGACGATCCGCAAGGTCGCGAACACGGACGCCACCGTCTTCGTCGCCGGCGAATCCGGCACCGGCAAGGAGCTGACGGCGGCGGCGATCCACCAGCAGTCGTTGCGTGCCGACGCGCCGTTCGTCGCGGTGAACTGCGCAGCCATTCCGCCGACGCTGCTGCAGGCCGAACTGTTCGGCCACGAGCGCGGCGCGTTCACGGGCGCACACCAGCGCAAGATCGGCCGGATCGAGGCCGCGCACGGCGGCACGCTGTTTCTCGACGAAATCGGCGACATGCCGTTCGAGAGCCAGGCGAGCCTGCTGCGCTTCCTGCAGGAAGGCACGATCGAGCGGCTCGGCGGACACGCGTCGATTCCGGTGGACGTGCGGATCGTGTCGGCGACCCACGTCGATCTCGAGGCCGCGATGCAGGCGGGGCGGTTCCGTGCCGACCTGTACTACCGCCTGTGCGTGCTGCGCATCGACGAGCCGCCGCTGCGCGCGCGCGGCCGCGACATCATGCTGCTCGCCGACTACGTGCTGCGGCGCTATCGCGACGACAGTTCGTACCGGATTCGCGGCTTCATGCCGTGCGCGATCGAAGCGATCCACAACTACCCATGGCCCGGCAACGTGCGCGAGCTGATCAACCGGATCCGGTTCGCGGTCGTGATGACGAACGGCCCGATGATCTCGGCCTCGGATCTCGAACTGCACCCGTATACGTCGCGGCGGCCGCCGACGCTCGCGGAAGCGCGCCGCCAGGCCGAGCGGCGCGCGATCGAGGAAACGCTGATGCGCCACCGCCACCAGCATGCGGACGTGGCGGTCGAGCTGGGCGTCTCGCGTGCGACGCTGTATCGGCTGATGACCGCGCACGGGCTGCATAGCTGACGCGCTGCGGCAAACCGCCGCTCAAGACCGCGCGATGTCGGCCGTTAAGACAGGAAACGGCCCGTCCGGATCGCCGCTGCAGCCAAGCTGCGCGCGGCCGGCACGCGGCGCATCACGCTTATCCGAGGTTACCGTGGCAGAGTGCAGTCACTGCGGCAGGACGTTCCTGGTCGGCGGGCGGTCGGTCGACGGCCGCCGCTATTGCCGTCCGGCGTGCGCGCAAGCGCATCCGATCGTCGTCGAGGCGGAGCGGGTGCCCGACGCGAAAGTCTGGGAGTACGTGCACGACTGGCGTTACGGGCCGTGCCCGATCTGCGGTCGTGACGACCAGCCGGTCGATGTCCATGCGTCGCATCGCGTCGTGTCGCTGTTGTTCGTCACGCGCTGGGCGACGCGACGCCATGTGTGCTGCCGGCGTTGCGGTCGCAGGAAGCAGGCGGTCGCGCTGCTGGCTTCGGCCGCGTTCGGCTGGTGGGGGGTGCCGTGGGGCCTCGTGCTGACGCCGATCCAGCTCGTGCGCAATGCGCTCGGGCTGGCCGCGCGCGACCCGGCGGTCGCGACGCAGCAGTTCGAACAGCTCGTGCGGCGCAAGCTGGCGGCGCGCAGGCTGCGGCGCGCACGGCAGGGCGCCGGCGCCTGAGCGCGCGGCCCGGCGCGCCGCGTGCGATCAGGCGGCCGGCCGCTCGAAGCCCGATGCGACCCAGCGCTCGGCGCTGGCCTTGTTGAGCTTGAACCCGGCCGACACCTTCGCTTCGGCCAGCAGCTCGCCATACGGATCGAATGCCTTGAGCTGCGCGTACGGCTCGAATTCGTCCGGCACGATGTCGAGCGTCACCGACACATCCTGGTCGTCCTCGCCCTGAACCGTCACTTCCTTGTGCAGCATCGCGCGCCGCTGCTGCTCGTGCCGCATCAGCACCTCGGTCGCGGTTTTCACGAGCGTGCGGAACGCGTTCGCGTCCATCGGCTTCGGGTTCTTCTTGTCTCGGCCCATGGTCCACGGCCCGACGAGCGCGGGCTCGGACTCGCCGTCCTTGATCATCTCGACGGCCCAGCCGTCGTCGTCTTCGTTCTTGATGATGCGGGCCGTCCAGCCGTTGTCGCGCCAGAGGCCGTCTTCGTGGATGGTGGTGTCGTCGGGTTGCAGGTCGGATTCGGTCATGAGGAAAGCGGGGGTACGGTCAACCGGCAAACGGGCGGTGGCGCGCGGCCGGCATCGGCGCGTCGCTCGCCGCCGGTGGCCCGGCGCGGGATGCAAAGGCGTCGATTTTACCTGCTGGCCGATCGCTTGGCCCGCATCGGCCGCCACGCTGGCCATTTGGCCGATGTCCGCAGAGGCTGGCTCCGATGTGTCGGGGCATTCGAACCGGTGCAAATTTCAAACTCGTATGACGTCCCCGACGGTCGATCCCGATGCCGTCCGATATCCCGCCTGAGCACGGCTTCGTAGAATCGATGGTCAGGCTAAAAATATCCTGACCATTCTTTCAACGCCGAACCGGCCGTGCGCATTCCGTGTCGCGCGGCCGATGAACCACCTGGAACTGCGCATGAGGAAATTCAATGTTCGCGTCGTTTTCGCGTACGACTGGCCGTTGACGCTGGCCGGCATCGAGCAGGTTGCGGGCAGCGGCTGTGCGGTCGAGCTCGTCGCGGTGTACCGGAGCGTGGCCGAACTGGTCGCATCGCTCGGCGGTGTCGACTGCGATGTCGTGCTGGTCGACTATGCGATCCGGGCAGACGAGCAGATGGACGGCCTTGCGCTGTTCGACTGGCTGCGGCGCACGCGTCCGAACGTCGGGATCGTCGCGCTGGTCGCGAACGAGAACCCGCTGATCTTCGGGTCGATCCTCGCAATCGGCGGCGTGAGCGTCGTCAGCAAGTTCGACGAGGTCGGCCATATCGTCACGGCCATTCATTCGAGCTACAGCGGCGGGCGCTACCTGTCGCCGCTCGTCAGGCGCGCGGTCGATGCGTCCGGCGAGCGCGGCGAGGTGCCCGTGAAGCTGTCGGCGCGCGAGATCGAGGTCATTCGCCTGTACTTGTCAGGGGTGCCGATCAAGACGATCGCGCAGCGTCTGAGCAAGGGCAAGCAGACGGTCAGCGCACAGAAGATCAGTGCGATGAAGAAGCTTGGTGTGAGCAACGACGTCGAGCTGATCCAGCGGGCGGCGGGGTTGGGGCTTGGTGGGGCGACGACTCGAGTGAGCGTGGGAGGGAGTGACGGAATATGAAGAGTGACGTGATGTGCAAAGTAGGAATGGATGTAGGTCCGTATTCGTCGCTTGATCTGCAAGACCTTATCGGGAAGTCCCGAACTGCTGGGCTTGCGATCGGCAACGTCGTCGCTCTACATCAACTGATTCAGTGGTTGAGAGACGAGTGCCAGAAGTACGAAGGCGAATTCAGCCATGTGAACGATGAAACAATGCTAAAGGGGTCAATCGCCGCACTCCGTATGGCGATCACGCATTTCGACAATCAACTGGATTCTTCTACCGATGCAATGGTTTGCCCTGTCCAAGGCGCGATCGGAATCATGGTTGAGAAAGGTGTCGTTGAGATGAGCGACGTGGAGACGATTCGTGAGTCACTGTTGCTAATCAATCCTCGGTCGTGCACGAGATGAGGTGTACCCCTTGCGACTTGCCTCCGAACAAACTCTCAAGCTACGCGATCAACTTGGGTGATTCTCGAGCTTTCTTGGAAGAGATCGTCCATTTTTGCGCGCCGCGCTATCGCGCCTATAAAGCTGGGATCGACAGGAATTACCTCAACAGAATCAAGTTATGCGCGATCTACGTGCGCATTGCGCCTACGGAATGGGCGAAGCGTGTCGGCATTGGAGGCATCAGCCTGCTATCGCCGTTCGGGAATGTCGCTGCGCTTGAATCGTTTATCTGGCGGTGCCCCGGACCGCAGCACCACCACGGCGGGTTTTCGTTCTGGGTAATCGAAAAGCAAACCGGATAAGTCCGATTTTAACGAGCACGGGGACAGTACGTCGCACCTGGTCAAATCGCGAACGTTCGTTGACACAAACGAATGGCATATGTAATGTCGCGTTAAATATTCTGTAGGCCAATGGGCGGTGTTCCGACGCTCGGTGCGCCTGCGCATCGCCCCCGGGGATTTGGGGCAGGGCCCTCGCTACCTGAGAACGATTAAGAACAATGAATCCGACCGATATTGTCCGCGCCGTCGCGTCGCAGTTTCCGAACTTCAGTCGATTACTGTCAGGCTTCACGCAGTCACGGCGTTTGTTGCAAGTCAAATTCGCGTCGTCAATGGGGTTGCCTGGCGATGCGATCTTGGCGCATCAACTGACGGCCAGCGAAGGCATTTGCGAACCGCTCAGGCTCACGCTTCAGGCACTGTCGAGCGATGTGTCGATGCCGCTTAAGGTATTCATCGGTGCGCCGATTGCGTTTCAGGTGGGCGACATAGCCGGGGTTGAACGAACCATTTGCGCAATCGTTTGCGAAGCTCGACAACTTGCGTCTGATGGCGGGTTCGTTCTCTACGAATTCGTGTGTACCGATGCCCTTTCATTGCTCGATCGCCGCGTGACATGGCGAGTTTTCCGCGATATGTCGATTGTGGACGTAACTCACACGATCATTCAGGATCACACAAGCCGAAATCAGGTGATCGGCGCGGCGTTCCGCCTCGATGCAAGCGCGCTCGGCACGTACCCCCGACGTGAATTCATGATGCAGGCTCAAGAGAGCGACCTTGCGTTCGTGACGCGCTTGTGGCGACGCGAAGGTATCAGTTGGTTCTTCACGCACGCGATCGAAAATGGCGCGCCGATCCACACGTTGCATCTTGTGGATAGTGCTGGCGTCTGGAAGACGAACCCGGCGGGACGTGTCCGGTTCCATCGGCCCGACGCTACCGAACCAGATGACACGATTTTCGAATGGGAAGCCTACCGTGAGATTGCGCCGGGCGCGGTCATGGCTGCATCGCACGACTACCAAATCGCGGGCGTGCAACAGGTAGATGCCGCGACCGCACAGGACCAGAGGGAGCATGGTAAAGCGCTTGCCGCGACGCTGACCGAATATAGCTACGACTCGCCGCATATTGCCGATACGCGCGAACACTACGAACAGGTTCTGGAGCGGCGCCAACTTGCACTTGCACAGAACGCGAAACACTTCGCCGGGCGGAGTGTTGTTCGCGCGTTTGTCGGCGGTGCGGGCACTGTGTTCTCGCTGTCCGGTCATCCGGAAATCGACGGCCACGCCGCCGAAGAGCGGCGGTTCGTGCTGACGCGGATCGAAACCCGGGTGCGGAATACGCTTCTTCCGAACTCGCCCGGCAAGGGGCGATTCGCGATCGAAGAAGATAGCCCGATCCTCAATCGGTTTGAGTGCGTGCGAGCATCGACGCGGATCGTGCCGACGTGGGACGCATCCAGCGTTCCGTCTGTCGGGCCGATCAGCGCGCGCGTAGTCGGTAATGGTGAAGTCGATGTTGATCAGTACGGCCGCATTGGCGTGCAATTCCTGTTCGCGCGGACCGATGACCATCCTAGCAATGGGGCGAGCGGTACGCTTCGCGATTCGGCCCGCGTGCGTGTCGCGCAGCCGTGGGCGGACGCACAATCGGGTACGGCTTTCTGGCCACGTGTCGGCTCTGAAGTGCTCGTTCTTTTCATGCAGAACGATCCCGATAAGCCGATCGTCGTAGCAAATCTGTTCGACGCGCGGCATGCGCCTGTGCAATTCTCCAGTGCCGGCAATCTGCCTGACAATTCGCCGCTATATGGCATCCGCTCGAAGGAAATCGGTGGGCTCGGGTATGGGGAGTTGCAATTCGATGATACGACGGCGCAAACAAAGACGAAGCTATCTTCGGAACACGGGAAGACTCAACTCAATCAAGGCTGGATCGGTCATCCCCGCGACAAGGGCGTGTCGGAGAAGCGCGGTGAAGGCTTCGAACTTCGCACCGATCTAGCGGGTGCGATCCGTGCTGCACGCGGCATGCTGCTTTCGACCGACGCCCGTAACGGGGCAAAGGGGCAAGTGCTGGATCGTGCCGAACTGGTCGGCCAGTTGGAGCTTGCCTTGTCGATCGCCAAGAACCTGAGCGAACTGTCGTCAACTCACGAAGCGTATGAAACGGATACCGGTCCGCAGGACAAGCTAACGAAAGGTATCCGCGAATGGACGGGCGACGGTGGCGCGGCAGCCATCGGCGTGACCGCGCCGGATGGTGTGGCGGTGTCCAGTCCTGCAAACGTCTTGACGGTGGCCGGCGGTCACGTCGAATCTGTCGCGGCGCAGGATGCGAACATAAGCGCCGGCCGGCGCATTCTGATGCGCGCGGCACAGGGGCTTTCAGCATTCGCGAGGGCGGGGATGAAGTTGATTGTCGGATCCGGGGATTTGACGATACAGGCGCACCAAGGCAAGGGCGAAATCGGCACGTCCGAAAGCCTCCATATCTATTCGCTGCAAAAGCTGATTCTCGAAGCGCCGGAACTCGAGCTGCGAACCAACGGCGCGGTCATCAAACTTGCGAACGGTAAGATCGTTGAGTCGTCCACTGGCGAACATCGGATCGAATCGAGCGGCTTTGAGGCTGTTACCGGTGGCGGTGGTGCTGTCGATTTGCCGCCCATGCCCGCGTCGTCCACAAAGACAGATGAACAGTTTGCGGCGGTGGGGCGTGGCGGTCGCCCGCGAGTCGGCATCGACCATAAGGTGCTGGATGATGCCGGCGGCGTTCTTGACCAAGGCAAGACGGCCGCGAACGGCACGAACACGCAAACGGTGCGCGACGCAGAGATTCGCCCCGTCACATTCCGCCCATTCAAATGAACTTCGCTACGGGTACAAACAAAACATGACCACTGCTGAATGCAAAGACGATAAGGCGCGCGTGCTGAAGCAGGCACGTCGCCGTGTGCCGTTGCAATTCGATGAGAACGGCGACCCGTATTTTGAAAGCGTGACCAGTCCGGAGTCGTTCCCGGTGCGGGCGCTGTGTCAGCTTCCGCCACCGCACGTTATCCCCGTCATCTTCGTTCCCGGCATCATGGGGACGCTTCTATGTGGCAACGAGAAATCGGGTGGCAAAGACGTAAAGGCATGGTATCCGCCGAACGGAATCGGGGAAAGTTTGGGTGAAGTACTTCGTCGCCTCTTGCAATCTGCGGCCGAACGTCAGAAGCAAATGGGACCGGATGTTGTGCAAGTTGATAATAGCGGGCCGGTGAAAATACCGAAGGGTCTTTATACCCTTACCGAAAAGGAAGCCAAACGGCGCGGATGGGGCGAAGTGCACCTTGGAAGTTATGGCTCGTTTCTTGCCGAACTCGAACTCGCACTGAACGATCAGTATTTGGATGCGGAGAATATTTCCGACGATCCCAAGCCCATGCCGATTTGGCAGGTTGCACAGACGTTTGAGCGTGTTACGAAGAAGGAAACGATCGATGTTCGAAAGGCATGGAATCCGGTAGGCGCGACGATCGAGCCGCTGACGCGTGATGAATTCATGCACCTTGACGATTACTACTACCCTGTATGGGCGTGTGGATACAATTGGCTGGCGTCAAATGGGGATTCAGCCGATCAATTGATTAAGCGGATCGACGAGATATTGACCTACTACAGCAAGGGGCAATATTGGAAATCAACTGGGAAAGTAATTATCGTTACCCATTCAATGGGTGGATTGGTGGGGCGCCGTGCTGCGCAGAAGCTTGCCGGGATGGGGGACGGAACAAGGGAAAAAGCGGGTGCCGGGACCATCTTAGGCGTTGTGCATGGGGTCCAGCCCGTAGGCGGCGCGCCGATCGTCTATCGAAGGTTTCGCGCAGGGACGGAAGTGCACGGGTTCGATCCTATGTCGGCTGGGCTCGCCGTAGTGGTTGGATGGAGCGCGGCCACGATCACGTGCGTGATGGCGAATTCCCCCGGCCCGCTGGAACTGCTTCCGACGAAGCACTATGAGCCCGGATGGTTGAGATTCAAGCGCGTTGCATACGGGAAGCAGGTGCCCGCGATGCCACCGCTTCCGATTGGCGATCCGTACGCGGAGATTTACTCGAAGACCACCAGCGACGCGTGGTGGGGAATGATTGATCCGAAGCTTATCAATCCGGCCCAACTTGATAAAGAAGATGGGGAGAGTGAATCGGTAACACTCGATCGAGATTTAAATAATTATAGGAATAATTTGCTGACGGCGAATAATTTCCATGGTGATCTTGGTTTGTACTGTCATGCAACGACGTATGCTTACTACGGTGCAGACAAAAACCAAGTTTCTTATGGAAGCGTTACGTGGTCAACCAAGAACGACGTTGGGGCCGACTTTGAGTCGGCGCTAAGTGGTATGGCGACAAAAAATTACAACCTCCAGGGAAAGGTTACACTGGCTCACAATGAACAAAGCGCAGTATTTCGACTTGAGGAAGGCAAGCCCGGGGATAGTGAGAGTGCGGGCGATGGTACGGTGCCAGTAGGCTCCGGGCAATTGATAGCTGAGAGCGGAGAATCGCCTATTGTGTTTCGCATGGATGGGTTTGACCATCAATATAGCTACAACAATGAAAATGTGCGTGATTGTGTTATGTATTGTATCGGCAAGATCGTTCAGCTCGCGCCTGCTGTCGATTGATGAACATTGGAGAATGATTCGCATATGAGGCTGATGCTTTGGTTTGTTATCGGTGTTTTAATTTCCTCTTCCGCATGCGCGGCTGGCGAGAGTGGCATGACTGACGTGAAAACATATTGTTTCGGACGCTATTTGATAGATGTGCCGGCGGCGCAGCTTAACGGACAGCGTGGTGAGTATATCGTTGGCGCAATTGATTCGAACCCGTCAAAGGAAAATCTTGCAGAGTTTGGGCGAAGAGTTGCCGCTCGAATTGAGGATTATAAGTCGGGGAAGATTCGCAATAAATATGCTTTCGATCGGGAAATCGCCGTCGGTCGCGATGGAATTTTAATATCTTCATCCGCGGATGTGTTCGGGGAAAAGTCTTATGGGCTTGAGGCGTTTAAGTTGGTCGATGGAATATCTTTCCACTTAATGCGTCTACCCCTTATTGAGTCTGACTACACGCGGTTCGTAGGAAAGTTGCATGACGAAATAATTCCGAAGTTGCGCGGACGCGAAGCCGACGAAATTCCGACTCAGCCGGGATTTTGCTTGCGGAACGGGTTCATAGCCGATGATGGAGCAACGCGCCAGAACGAAGCGACCGTAATTTCTTTCAAATTCCCGAAGTCACCGGGTTTATTGGTCATGGTACAAACGATGACCACTCCCCCCGATGAAAAATCTCTGCTTCAGCGCGCGGACGGCGCTTCGATACCGGCGCACCTTGCCGCCGCGTTTGGCGGTGTTCGCACGCTTCGCCGTGGCTCGCATGAAGTCAATGGGCGCGCCGGGGAAGAATTGCTATGGTCCATTCCGGCGGACGGAGGCTATCGGACGCCTCAATTCAGGTGGGAATCACAAGGACCGGGTTTTGAACCGCTTAAGCCGACGATTATTGTTACGCTCGATTGGCAAGGACAAGATCGCCCGAACATGACCGACGAGCAACTTATCAAGCTGTTCGACTCGATCATAAACTCTGTACGTCTTCGTTCGGTGTCGGCGTCCGGTGCAGCGAAAATAAGCGACGCGGGTACGTCGCCGGTTCCGCTGCATTCGATCGTGCGAACAGGCGATGCCTGCCCGCGTAGTGGATGGTGGACCTGCCCCGAGGCGAACGGTCTGTCAGTCGTCGGCGGTAGCCGTCAATACTTCGAACTCGGCGCGATTATGCCGTCGGTCGAAGTGCTGAATCAATCGGGTATTCTGGATCGTGTGTTGGGTCGGGAATCAAAGCACCGCGTCCCGACGACGTGGACGCTTGTGGCTGTCAATGACGTGATGCCGCCTGATTCAACGGACGCGGCCGACGACTACCCGAAAGCCTGACGGAGGATCACGAGCGATGCGTAATGTAATTCGAGTAGGCGACGCAACCGACCACGGCGGGCAAGTCGTGGGTGGCGCATCGAACTTCAAAGTTGATGGTGTCCATGTTGCCCGCAAGGGTGATCCCTGCACTTGCCCGGTCGAAGGCCACCAAGTTTGCTTGATCGCCGAAGGCGATCCGAACTTCATCGTTGAGGGGCGTGAAGTCGCGTTCGATGGACACAAGACAACGTGCGGCGCGACGCTGCGCTCCAGTACGTCAGGATTTGCCAATGCATAAGATGCGTAGACGGGTCGTTATCGCAAGCGTCGCCGCCGTTGGCATGCTTTCGATCGGTGCGTGTGCGCCTCATGTCGGCTTCCGATGATGAACTGATTCATACCGCGATCGCGACATGATGAGGCCGCAACGCCGTATAGCTGCCGAACAGTTCCGCCTGTTGCGGCTGCAAGATACCCGGATCAGCCCCAAGAACCATTGGGCCTTATTCGAAATCTTCGTGAATGGTCGATCCCAGCGCGCACTCGCCGGCGAACTCGGCATGACGCGTTCCGCCATGTCGCAACTCGTTCGGAAAGTGTGGCAGCGGTTTCTGGAGCTACCGGACAACGACACGCGCCTGACTACGGTCACAATCACGATCCCGGCGAAGTATGAAAGCGCGTTGCACGCATGGGTGCGTGATGCTCACCAACGATTACCGCCGCACGATCCATTACCGACGGCTTGACCGAACCTCACGTATAGCGGCAACTGTCGGCCGGGGGGAGGGGGCGGCAAGACGGGCCCTCCCGCCCCCTGAGGATCAAGCCGGCAACGCAAACCGCGTCACCGCATCCCGCAACGCCTCGGCCTGGTCGCGCAGCGAATGCGCGGCGGCCGCGGCCTCCTCGACCAGCGCCGCGTTCTGCTGCGTCACCTGGTCCATCTCGCCCACCGCGCGATTGACCTGCTCGATCCCGGCGCTCTGCTCGCGCGACGCATGGCTGATCTCGTCGAGGATCTCGTTCACGCGCCGCACCGACAGCACGATCTCGGCCATCGTCTCGCCCGCGTGCGTGACGAGCGCCGCGCCTTGCTCGACGGTCTCGTTCGACGAAACGATCAGCGACTTGATCTCCTTCGCGGCCGTCGCCGAACGTTGCGCGAGCGAGCGCACTTCGGCGGCGACCACCGCGAAGCCACGGCCCTGTTCGCCGGCACGCGCAGCCTCGACCGCCGCATTCAGCGCGAGGATGTTGGTCTGGAATGCGATTCCGTCGATCACGCCGATGATGTCGCCGATCTTGTGCGAGCGGTCGGTGATCTCGTTCATCGTGCGCACGACGTCGTCGACCACCGCGCTGCCGCGCGTCGCGACCTGCGCGGCCTGGCCGGCGAGCGACGCGGCCTGCGCGGCGCTGTCCGCGTTCTGTTTCACGTTCGCGGTCATCTGGTCCATGCTCGATGCGGTCTGTACGAGCGCGGCCGCCTGTTCCTCGGTGCGCTGCGACAGGTCCGTGTTGCCGGACGCGATCTCGCTCGCCCCGACGTTGATGTTCTCGGTGCCCATCCGCACGCGCGACACCATGTCGATCAGGCCGCCCTGCATCGTGTGCAGCGCATGCAGCAGGCTGCCGCGATCGTCCTGCTTCACGTTGACGCGCGCGGTCAGGTCGCCCTGCGCGATGCGTTGCGCGGCGTCGAGCGCCACTTCCAGCTCGCCGCCGAGATTCGCGCGCACGCTTTTCAGCACGAGCACCATCACGGCGGTCGCGATCCCGCCGAGCACGGCCGTCATCACGAGCCAGCGGCCGACGCTCTCGAGCACCGCCGAGCGCACGTCGTTCATGTACATGCCGGTCACGAGATACCAGTCCCACGGCGCGAAGCGCTGCACCGCGCTGGTTTTGTCCTGCGGCTTGTCGGCGCCCGGCTTCGGCCACAGATACTCGACGAAGCCCTTGCCGCCTTCCAGGTTGCCGGCCTTCACGATGTCGACGAACAGGTGCTTGCCGTTCGGATCGGTGAAATTCGACACGTCCTTGCCGTTGAGCTCGGACTTGATCGGATGCATCACGATCACCGGCTTCGAGTCGTTGATCGAGATGTAGCCGTCGGCGCCGTGGCGCATCGCGGCGATCGCCTCGAGCGCCTTCTGCTTCGCTTCGGCTTCCGGGAGCGCGTTCTGCTGCGACAGCTTGTAGAAATGGTCGGTCACGCTCGCGGCCTGCGCGACCAGCGACGCGAGCTGTTCGCGGCGATCCGTGATCATCGATGCGCGCGTCTGCCATGCGCCGAGCCCGGCGATCACGAGCAGGCCGAGCCAGAGGATGACGATCATCGAGGCGAGTTTCTGATTCAGGGAAAGGTTGCGCATGGTGTGTGGTCGGTCGTGGAAGCTCGCCGGAACGGCGTGACGGGATAAGTGTCTTGACGGCGTCCGGCGGGCATTACCGTAGACGGGTTATCCCTAGGAACCGGTGCCGTGAACACATGCCTGTCACGACGACAAGGGTATCTATGCATATGCATAACGGGTGTCGCTATACTCACGGGGCGATGGCGTGCGCGCCGCACGTCCGGCTCGGCGGCGCGGCGGCGAATGAAACCGAAAGGAGGCAACGATGCGAATTCTGGTAGTGGGAGCCGGCGCGGTCGGCGGGTATTTCGGCGGCCGGCTGGCTGCGGCGGGGCGCGACGTGACGTTCCTGGTGCGCGACGGCCGCGCGGCCGCGCTGGCGCGCGACGGGCTGCTGATCCGCAGCCCGCGCGGCGACCTGACGCTCGCGAACGTGCAGACCGTGCGCGCGGGCGATGCGGGTGCCGGTGTCGCGCCGTTCGACCTCGTGCTGCTGAGCTGCAAGGCGTACAGCCTTGACGACGCGATTCAGTCGTTCGCCCCGTTCGTCGGCCCGCAGACGCTGATCCTGCCGATGCTCAACGGGATGCGCCATCTCGACGTGCTGCGCGACCGGTTCGGCGCCGCCCAGGTGCTCGGCGGGCTGTGCGTGATCGCGGCGACGCTCGATCGCGAGCAGCGTATCGTGCACCTCAACGACACGCACGGGGTCACCTTCGGCGAACTCGCGGGCGGCGAATCGCCGCGCGTGCGCGCGGTGGCCGATGTGCTCGGCGGCGCGGGATTCGATGCGACGCTCAGCGACAACGTGGCCGCGCGGATGTGGGAAAAATGGGTGTTCCTCGCGACGCTCGCCGCGAGCACGTCGCTGTTCCGCGGCTCGGTGGGCGACATTCTCGCCGCGCCGGACGGCCGTCGCCTGCTGGAGACGATGCTCGGCGAATGCAGCGCGATTGCCGAGCACAACGGCCACCGGCCCGACCCGGCCGCCATCGAGCGGATGCAGCGGATGGTGCTGACGCCGTCACCGTTGACCGCGTCGATGCTGCGCGACGTCGAGAACCATGCGCGCGTCGAAGCCGATCACGTGATCGGTGATCTGCTCGTGCGCCGCGACCCGCAGGCGGCCGATGCGTTGTCGCTGCTGCGGATCGCGTACAACCACCTGAAAGCATACGAAGTGCGAACGGCGCGCGAGCACGCGGCCGCGTAAGCACCGGAGCGGTCGGCCGCCCGGCCGTTCCGCGCTGCACAAATTTGCCGTCCGGCGCCGTATGTGGTCGGGATGCGCAAAAAAGTATCGGAAATCAGGCGTAAAGTTGGTGGAGCCGGGCGCTCGATCGACCTACATTGCTTCCCATGCGACCGGTCGCGTCGCCGTATGAAATACGCGGCGCGCGCCACGAACCGGCCAGCGAGACATGGGAATGGAGACGCCAACATGATGCACCCCGATCTGGAAGTGGTCGACGTGCGACGCGACGAGTCGTTCAAGGTCTGGTCGCACGGCTATCCGTATCGCACGATCCGCTGGCACTTCCATCCCGAATTCGAACTGCACCTGATCGTCGCGACGCGCGGCAAGTATTTCGTCGGCGACCACATCGGTTCGTTCGGCCCCGGCCATCTCGTGCTGCTCGGCCCGAACCTGCCGCACAACTGGGTCAGCGACATGGCCGAAGGCGAAACCGTCGAGCGCCGCAATCTCGTGATCCAGTTCGACCCTGCGTTCGTGCGCCGTTGCATGGACGCGTTTCCCGAATGCCGCGACGCGCAGGCGCTGCTCGACGATGCGCGGCGCGGGGTCGGCTTCGACGCGGCGACCAGCGCCGCGATCGCGCCGCTGTTCGACGAACTGCTGGCCGCGCGCGGCATGCGCCGCATCGCGCTGTTCATGACGATCCTCGAACGGCTTTGCGGAGCGGCCGAACGCACGCTGCTCGCGAGCCCCGCGTACGACCAGGCCGACGTCACGCCCACGCGGCTCAGCCATGCGCTGTCATACATCGGCAAGAACCTCGCGTCCGAGCTGCGCGAATCCGATCTCGCGCAACTGACGGGGCAGAGCGTCAGCGCGTTCTCGCGTGCGTTCCACCGCCAGACGGGCATGCCGTTCGTGCAGTACGTGAATCGTCTGCGGATTGAGTCCGCGTGCCAGATGCTGCTCGCCGACGACGCGAGCATCACCGATATCTGTTTCCAGGCCGGCTTCAACAACGTGTCGAACTTCAACCGCCAGTTCCGCGCGGTGAAGGGGATGGCGCCGTCCGAATTCCGCGCGCTGCAGCGCCTGAACGCGCGCAGCCGCGAACTCGCGCTGCACGCTGCGCCCACCGGCAATCCGCTGCCGCCGCGTGTCGTCACACCGGGCATCCCGGCGTTCGCACCGCAGCCCGGATGATCGCGGGGCCGCGGCCCGCCTGAATATTCCACACCGTTTCACCCAGCGCAATCGCGTCGCCCACGTCGCGAGGGGCGCGTTCACCCACGAAAAAGCCGCACACATAACCGGAGACACCGTCATGACGCATGCATCGCCCGCTTCATCCCCCCGCCGCGCCGCCCGCATGGCGGCGATTGCCGCGCTCGCCGCCGTGGCCTGGCTGCCCGCCGTCGCCGTGCAGGCCGCGCCGTTGCGCATCGGCATGACGTTCCAGGAGCTGAACAACCCGTATTTCGTGACGATGCAGAAAGCGCTGAACGACGCGGCCGCGTCGATCGGCGCGCAGGTCGTCGTCACCGACGCGCATCACGACGTCAGCAAGCAGGTGAGCGACGTCGAGGACATGCTGCAGAAGAAGATCGACATCCTGCTCGTGAATCCGACTGATTCGACCGGCATCCAGTCGGCGATCACGCAGGCGAAGAAGGCCGGCGCGGTGGTGGTGGCCGTCGATGCGAACGCGAACGGCCCGGTCGATTCGTTCGTCGGCTCGAAGAACTACGACGCGGGCGTGATGTCGTGCGATTACCTCGCGAAAGCGATCGGCGGCAGCGGCGAAGTCGCCATTCTCGACGGCATCCCGGTCGTGCCGATTCTCGAACGTGTGCGCGGCTGCAAGGCCGGGCTCGCGAAATACCCGAACGTGAAGCTGGTGGATACGCAGAACGGCAAGCAGGAGCGCGCGACTGCGTTGTCGGTCACGGAAAACATGATCTCCGCGCATCCGAACCTGAAGGGCATCTTCAGCGTGAACGACGGCGGCGCGATGGGCTCGCTCGCCGCGATCGAGAGCTCGGGCAAGGACATCAAGCTGACGAGCGTCGACGGCGCGCCCGAGGCGGTCGCCGCGATCCAGAAGCCGAATTCGAAGTTCATCGAGACGACCGCGCAGTTCCCGGCCGACCAGGTGCGGATTGCGCTCGGCATCGCGATTGCGCGGAAGTGGGGCGCGACGGTGCCGAAGGCGATTCCCGTCGACGTGAAGGTGGTCGATCGCGGCAACGCGAAGGGCTTCAGCTGGTGAACGACGTGCGATGCGACGCGAAGGGCGGCGGCACGGCCGGCGCTCTTCGCACGGAGAAGCCGATGGACACGATACTCAGGCTCAGCCACATCACGAAGAGCTTTCCGGGCGTGAAGGCGCTGTCCGACATCGATCTGGAGATTGCGCGCGGCGAGATCCACGCGCTGCTCGGCGAGAACGGTGCGGGCAAGTCGACGTTGATGAAGATCCTGTGCGGCATTCATCAGCCGGATGCCGGCACGATCGAGATCGACGGCACCGCCCGCCATTTCGCGGACTATCACGACGCGGTCGCGGCAGGCGTCGGCATCGTGTTCCAGGAATTCAGCCTGATTCCGCACCTCGACGCCGTCGACAACCTGTTCCTCGGCCGCGAGCTGCGCAATCGCTGGGGCGCGCGCGACCGCAAGCGGATGCGTCACGCGGCGGCCGCGATCTTCGCGCGGCTCGGCGTGGCGATCGATCTCGATGCACCGATCCGCGCGCTGTCGGTCGCGCAGCAACAGTTCGTCGAGATCGGCAAGGCGCTGTCGCTCGACGCGCGCATCCTGATCCTCGACGAACCGACCGCCACGCTCACGCCGGCCGAGGCCGAGCACCTGTTCGCGATCATGCGCGAGCTGAAGCGGCAGGGTGTCGCGATGATCTTCATCTCGCATCATCTCGACGAGATTTTCGCGGTGTGCGACCGCATCACGGTGCTGCGCGACGGCCAGTACGTGGCGACGACCGACGTCGCGGGCACGGACGTCGAACAGCTCGTGCGGATGATGGTCGGCCGCCGGATCGAAAGCAGCTTTCCGCCGAAGCCGGCGCGCGCGGCCGATGCACCGCGCGTGCTGGAGGTCAACGAACTGCAGATCGAACGCGGCGGCCCGGTGAACCGCTTCACGCTGCATGCCGGCGAGATCCTCGGCTTCGCCGGGCTGGTCGGCTCGGGCCGCACGGAAACCGCGCTCGCGGTGATCGGCGCGACGCGCGCGCATCGCAAGGACGTGCGCGTGCGCGGCGCGGCCGCGAAGCTCGCCGATCCGGCCGACGCGCTGCGCGCGGGCATCGGCATCCTGCCGGAAAGCCGCAAGACGGAAGGGCTCGTCACGTCGTTCTCGATCCGCGACAACATCTCTCTGAACAACCTCGGCAAGTACCGGTCGATGCGCTGGCTGATCGACCGGCGCGGCGAGGCGCGCACGACGCACGACGTGATGCGGCGCGTCGGCGTGAAGGCGCCGTCGATCCACACCGAGGTCGCGACGCTTTCCGGCGGCAACCAGCAGAAGGTCGTGATCGCGCGCTGGCTCAACCATCACACGTCGGTGCTGATCTTCGACGAGCCGACGCGCGGCATCGACGTCGGCGCGAAAGCCGAAATCTACGGGCTGATGCGCGAACTCACCGCGCGCGGCTACGCCATCATCATGATCTCGTCCGAGCTGCCGGAAATCGTCGGCATGTGCGATCGCGTCGCCGTGTTCCGGCAAGGCCGCATCGAGGCGACGCTCGCGGGCGACGAGATCGATCCCGACACGGTCATGACCTATGCCACGGCCGGCACGCGAGGAGCGACCCATGAACCTGCCTGATTCTTCTTCCACGCGTTCCACGACGCTCGCGGCCACCGCCGGAAACGGCGACGCACCGCCGCCACGCGCGATGTGGGCGCAACTGCGGCGCTCGACGCTGTTCTATCCGCTCGTCGGCCTGATCGTCGTGTGCATCGCGATGATGATCGCGAGCCCGAGCTTCCTGTCCGCCGCGAACCTGGAGAACGTGCTGCGCCAGGTGTCGATCAACGCGATCATCGCGGTCGGCATGACCTGCGTGATCCTGACCGGCGGGATCGACCTGTCGGTCGGTTCGGTGATGGCGCTGTCGGGCACGCTCGCGGCCGGCCTGATGGTCGCGGGTGTGAACGCGGTCGCCGCGCTCGCGATCGGCATCGCGGTCGGCCTCGGTTTCGGTTTCCTGAACGGCGTGTTCGTCGCATTCGCGGGGATGCCGCCGATCATCGTCACGCTTGCGACGATGGGCATCGCGCGCGGCCTCGCACTGATCTACACGGGCGGCTATCCGATCGACGGCTTGCCCGACTGGGTCGCGTTCTTCGGCAGCGGCAAGGTGTTCGGCATCCAGGCACCGGTGCTGATCATGCTGGTGGTCTATGCCATCGCGTGGCTGCTGCTCGACCGGATGCCGTTCGGCCGCTACGTGTATGCGATCGGCGGCAACGAGCAGGCGACGCGGCTCACCGGCGTGCGCGTCGCGCGCGTGAAGCTGATCGTCTACACGCTGGCCGGGCTGACGTCGGCGCTCGCCGCGATCGTGCTGACCGGGCGCCTGATGAGCGGGCAGCCGAACGCGGGCGTGGGCTTCGAGCTCGACGCGATCGCGGCCGTCGTGATGGGCGGCACGTCGATCTCCGGCGGGCGCGGCGCGATCCTCGGCACGCTGGTCGGTGCGCTGCTGCTCGGCGTGCTCAACAACGGCCTGAACATGATCGGCGTGAACCCGTATGTGCAGAACGTGATCAAGGGCGGAATCATCCTGCTCGCGATCTACATCAGCCGCGAACGATCGCGGTAACGATTCATTCATCAGTCATCCAGATCATCTACGAAAGAGACTATCCATGACGACACCCGAAGCCCAGCCGCGCATGACCGCGGTCGTCTGCCACGGCCCCGAGGACTATCGCGTCGAACAGGTCGCGAAACCGCACCCCGGCGCGAACGAGCTCGTGATCCGCATCGCCGCATGCGGGATCTGCGCGAGCGACTGCAAGTGCTACACGGGCGCGAAGATGTTCTGGGGCGGCCCGAGCCCGTGGGTGAAGGCGCCCGTGATTCCCGGCCACGAATTCTTCGGCCATGTCGAAGCGCTCGGCGACGGCGCGGCCGGGCATTTCGGCGTGGCGGTGGGCGACCGCGTGATCGCCGAGCAGATCGTGCCGTGCGGCAAGTGCCGCTATTGCAAGTCGGGCCAGTACTGGATGTGCGAAGTGCACAACATCTTCGGCTTCCAGCGCGAGGTGGCCGACGGCGGGATGGCCGAATACATGCGCATTCCGCCGACCGCGATCGTCCACAAGATTCCGCTCGGCGTATCGCTCGAGGATGCCGCGATCATCGAGCCGCTGTCGTGCGCGATCCATACGGTGAACCGCGGCGATGTCCAGCTCGACGATGTGGTCGTGATCGCGGGCGCGGGCCCGCTCGGGCTGATGATGACGCAGGTCGCGCACCTGAAGACGCCGAAGAAGCTCGTCGTGATCGACCTGATCGACGAACGGCTCGAACTCGCACGCGAGTACGGTGCGGACGTGACGATCAACCCGACGCGAGACGACGCGCGCGCGATCGTCAGGTCGCTCACCGACGGCTACGGCTGCGACGTCTACATCGAGACGACCGGCGCGCCGGTCGGCGTGAGCCAGGGGCTCGACCTGATCCGCAAGCTCGGCCGCTTCGTCGAATTCAGCGTGTTCGGCGAGGATGCGACCGTCGACTGGTCGATCATCGGCGACCGCAAGGAGCTCGACGTACGCGGTGCGCACCTGGGGCCGTACTGCTATCCGATCGCGATCGACCTGCTCGCGCGCGGGCTCGTCACGTCGAAAGGCATCGTCACGCACGATTTTGCGCTCGAGGACTGGGACGACGCGATCCGCGTCGCGAAATCGCCCGAATCGATCAAGGTGCTGCTGAAGCCGGCCCGCTGACGGCCGGCGTGCGCGTCAACGGAGACATCATGGAATACGTCATAGGCGTCGACATCGGCACGCAAAGCACCAAGGCGCTGCTCGTCGACCGGCACGGCAGGATCGTCGCGCGGCGCTCGGCCGGCTACCAGCCCGATACGCCGCGCCCGCTGTGGGCCGAGCAATGGCCGCAGGTGTGGTTCGATGCCGTGCTCGCGTGCATCGCGGGCTGCGTGAGCGATGCGCGCGCGCAGGGCGTGCCGTCCGATGCGATCCGCGCGGTGTGCGTGGGCAGCCTGTACGGCGGCTCCGGCATTCCGGTCGACATCTACATGCGGCCGCTTCATCCGTGCCTGATCTGGATGGACCGGCGCGCGACCGCGGAAGTCGACTGGGTCAACGCGAACGTGAACGTCGAGCGGCTGCGCGTGATCACGGGCAACGGCGTCGACAGCTATTACGGCTTCACGAAGATGCTGTGGCTGCGCGACCAGCGGCCGGACGTGTGGGCGAACGTGCGCTACTTCCTGCCGCCGAACGCGTACGTGATCTACCTGCTGACGGGCGAAGTCGCGGTCGATCACAGTTCGGCCGGCAATATCGGCGGCGTATACGACGTCGCGCGCCGCGAGTGGTCCGACGATGCGCTCGACATGCTCGGCATTCCCGCGACGATGATGCCCGAGCGGCTCGTCGAATCGACGGACATCGTCGGCGGGCTGCTGTCGCAATGGACGGAGCAGCTCGGGCTGCCGGCCGGCACGCCCGTCGTCGCGGGCGGCGTCGATGCGGCCGTTGCGACCTTCGCAGCCGGTGCGACACACGCCGGGCAGCACGTCGCGATGATCGGCACCAGCATGTGCTGGGGCTACGTGAGCCGGCACGTCGATGCGCGTCACGGGCTCGTCAGCATGCCGCACGTGTTCAACGGGCAGCGTGACCTGTACGTGTTCGGCGGCGCGATCACGGCCGGCGCGTCGGTCGCCTGGTTTCGCGATCAGTTCTGTCACGCGGAAATCGATGCGGCGCGCCTGCTGCCGCACGGCGATCCGCACGTGCTGCTCGAGGAGGCGGCGGAAAGCGTGCCGCCGGGCGCCGACGGCGTGCTGTTCCTGCCGTACCTGATGGGCGAGCGCAGCCCCGTGTGGGACGCGAAGGCGAGCGGCGCGTTCGTCGGGCTGAGTCTCGCGCATACGCGCGCACACCTGTATCGCGCGGTGCTCGAAGGCGTCGCATTCGCGTTGCGGCACAACATCGAGGCCGGCCGGCAAGGCGCGGCGGCGCTCGACGACCGGCTGATCGTCGTGGGCGGGGCCGCGCATTCGGCGCTATGGATGCAGATCATCGCGGACGTGACGGGCTTCCCGGTGTGGACGATCGAGCAGGACGTCGAAGCCGCGATGGGGGCCGCGTTGCTCGCGGGCGTCGGGGCAGGGCTCGTGTCGAACGACGATGCGCAAGGCGGATGGGTCACGCTCGTCGAGCGTGCACGGCCCGACGTAGAACGCGCGAAAGCATATTCGGCGCGCTTTGCGCTTTATACGGCGCTGTATCCGGCGCTCAAACCGATCATGCACGGGTTGCACACGCCATCATGAAGACACGATTCGATTTCGGCGGTTCGCGGGTGCTCGTCACGGGGGCGTCGAGCGGGATCGGGCGCGCATGCGCGGTCGCACTGGCGCGGGCGGGCGCGCAGGTCGTCGCGGCCGGGCGCGACCTGGCCGCGCTCGATGCGCTGGCCGGCGAGGCCGCGTGCGAGACGATGCGGCTCGATGTCGGTGGAGACGAACATGCGATCGACGCGGCGCTCGCCGCGCACGATGCGTTCGACGGCCTCGTGAATTGCGCGGGGATCGCGTCGCTCGAATCGGCGCTCGAGGTGAGCGCCGCGCATTTCGATCGCGTGATGGCCGTCAATGCGCGCGGCGCGGCGCTCGTTGCTCGGGCCGTCGCACGGAAGATGGTCGCCCGCGACGCGCGCGGCGTCGCGCAGGCGCGGGGCAGCATCGTCAACGTATCGAGCCAGGCCGCGCTCGTCGGGTTGCCCGCGCATCTGAGTTACTGCGCGTCGAAGGCGGCGATGGACGCGATCACGCGCGTGCTGTGCATCGAACTCGGGCCGCACGGCATTCGTGTGAACAGTGTGAACCCGACCGTCACGCTTACGCCGATGGCGCAGTTCGCGTGGAGCGAACCGGAGAAGCGGGCGCCGATGCTGGCCGCGATCCCGCTCGGGCGATTCGCGGAGCCGGACGAGGTCGTCGAACCGATCCTGTTCCTGCTGAGCGATGCGGCGTCGATGGTCAGCGGCGTGTCGCTGCCGATCGACGGCGGGTATACGGCGCGCTAGGCAGCGTCCTGCGTCGATGGCGCATGACGGGTACCCGCGATGAATGCGCGGCCCTGCAGCCCTGCGGCTAAACCGGATCCTTGCTCGGCGGTCCGTCCGGTTGCTGCGGGTTGTCGTGATGGCCGGGCGGCGACGACAGCGGATCGTCTTCCGGGTCGCGGTTCGGGTCGGCCGGTGGCTCGGGCGTCGGGGTCGTGTGATCGGTCATGGTGAACTCGCGCAGTGCGTGACGGCGGTGGCGCGGCAAGGGCGCCTCGTCTCCGTTATAGCCAATCGGGCGTGCGTTTGCAGCGCGATTGTGGCGGCCGGTGGTCTGTCGTCGGTGCAAGCCGCGGATGGGCGGGTTTCGGGCAGGAGCCTGCTGGGCGCGGCGCTTGCGCTGCTTTGCATCGCGCGCCCGGTGGGATCCCGGTCAGCGCAAATCCGCCGGTGTATCGACGTCGCGCACGATGCCGGGATCGTCGACGTCGAGCAGCCTGACCGGCGCGCTGGCGAACAGCGCACGGGCGCCCGTGTCGCCGTCGAGCGCGGCGAGCGCATCGAAATGGTGCGCGGCGAATCCGACCGGATGGCCGCGCACGCCCCGATGCGCGGGTGCGACGATCGATGCGTTATCGGCTTCGAGCGCGCGCGTGACCGTTTCGTAGGTGGAGGCGGCGATCCAAGGCATGTCGCCGAGCGCGACGAGCCAGCCGTTCGCGTCGGGCGTCGCGCGTACGCCGGCCGCGAGGCTCGCGCCCATGCCGCGCATCGCGTCGGGCGCATAGACGACGTGGCAGCCGGCTTCGTTCAGCAGCATCGCGAGTTTTTCGGCACCGGGACGCACGACGGCGATCACGTCGGCCGTGGCCGCCGCGAGACGGCGGGCGGCCGCGACCGCAACCGGCGTGCCGTCGGGAAGCAGCGCGAGCAGCTTGCTGTGCAGGCCGCTCGGGTCGAAGCGCTGACCGAGGCCGCCCGCGAGGAGGACGCCGGTGGCGAGTGACGCATAGGACATCGGCGCGGGGGAGAGTGTTGCAGGTGCTGCGATTGTGCGGGAGCGGGCAGGGATCGACAAGTGAGGATGTTACCGAGGCGCGCGCGTTTCGTCGGAAAGAATGTCAGCGCGCGGCTTCGTCGAGCATGTTTTCCTCGACGGAGCCGTAGAGGGCGTGCGATTGATCGTGCATCACGGCCCAATAGCGGTCACCGAACGACCAATGCCACCATTCCGACGGGTAATTGGTGAGGCCGGCGCTCGTCAGCGCGGTGATCAGTACCTCGCGGTTGCGGGCGGCTGCGCGACTGACGAACGGGTTGTGCGTGTAGCACGCACCGGATGATTCCTGGTCGGTGGCGTTCATGACGCAGCCCATGTCGAGCTCGATGTCTTCCGCCGAGATCAGCGTCAGGTCGACGGCTGCGCCCGTTGGATGCGCGGCGACTTCCGGCGGCGCGACGTGGTGGCTCGTCAATGCGATCAGCGTGGCTTCGTCCGGAAGCGGATTCAGCGTGCGGCGCAGATGCGCGAGGTGCGCGGAGAAGGAGTCGCGCTGCAGGGCCAGCGGGCGATAGCCCTCCTTGACGTACAGGCGCAGGCCGTCGGGCAACGTATGCGCGGCGGCGATCAGCCGGTCCGCCACGCCACGACGCACTTTCAGGAAATGGGGGCTTCTGCTCGCGATGTCGCGGCGGCCGAGATCGACGGCAATGCGCGCATGGAAACCTGCGAGATCGACAAACCCTTCGTGTGACTCCTGCAGGGCAATGGACCGGACAACGGGATCGGAGAGCGAAATCACGATAGTGGACGAAGTGGCGCAATGACGGTTGCGGGCCACGTCCGGCTGGCAGCAAGAAGCGGTGTTGCGCAGGGCCGGGCGCTCGCGGTTGTTTGGTCAGACGAATCGCCAATATGCCAGAGTCCGGCGGAGGATGTGTCGCGGTTCGACCCGCGGGCGGGCGACGCTTACCAGAGCGTCTTCACGTGCGCGTATGCGCGGATTTTTTCGTCGCGGGTGACGAGCGGCGCGCCGAGCCGCCGTGCGGTCGCGACGATCATGCGGTCGGCCGGATCCTTGTGGAACGTGCCGGGCAGGTCGGTGGATTTTGCGGCGATGTCGGCATCGACGGGCACGAAGCGCATGCCGTCGATCTGCGCGACTGTGGCCAGCCACGCGTCGACATCCATCGTCAGCGCGAGGCGGTCGTTGCGCACCAGCATGGCAATCTCCCACGCGGAGATTGCCGATGCGGCGAGCGCGCCTTCACTCCGAGCGCGATCGATCGCGTTTCTCGCTTTCTTGTTGAGTGACGGATCGCCCGCCACCCACCACACCAACGCATGTGTATCCAGCACGATCACCGCGACGCCTCCCAATCATCTTCCGCAATCGGATCGAGAGGATTGTCGTAGCGCATGACCGAGCCGCGCAATATGTCCAACGGCTGAGCCTCGCGCGCGCGATAAGGGCGGATTTCGAGCGTCGGCTTGCCGTGATCGGTGACGATCAGGCTTTCGCCTGACGCCTCGACGAGCCGGAAGTATTCGAGTGCGCGAGCCTTGAACTCGGATTTCGAAACGGGAGCGTGCGGCATCATGATATGAGCATGGTCATTTGACGATGGTCATTTTAGTCATGGATTCCGGCGTGATGCAAGCGCAGGGAGCACGGCCGGGTAGCGCTGCCCGTTCCCGCTACGCATCCGCCCACTTCCTCAACAGGTTGTGATAAATCCCCGTCAACGAAATGACCATGGGATCCTTCGCCCCTTTCTCTGCGGAAAGCGCCTGAATCTGCGTATCGAGCTGGAACAGCAGCGTGCGGTCGGCGTCGTCGCGCACCATGCTCTGGATCCAGAAGAACGACGCGACGCGCTCGCCGTGCGTCACGGGCGTGACGTGATGCAGGCTCGAGGCCGGATACAGCACGAGGTCGCCCGCCGGCAGCTTCGCGCGATGGGTGCCGTACGTATCCTCGACGCACAGCTCGCCGCCCTCGTACGCATCGGGTTCTTCGAGAAACAGCGTCGCCGACAGGTCGCTGCGCACGCGGAAGTCCGTGCCGCGGAGCAGCCGGATCGCGTTGTCGACGTGCGTGCCGAACGTCTCGCCACCTTCGTAGCGATTGAACAGCGGCGGAAACACCTTGAGCGGCAACGCCGCCGAGAAGAACAGCGGATGGCGTGCGAGCGCGTCCTGGATCGCGTCGCCCACCGCGCGTGCGGCCGGCGCGCCTTCCGGCAATTGGCGATTGCGTTTCGCGAGCGCCGACTGCGTACCGGACGTCGCATTGCCGTCGACCCACTCGGCCGCATCGAGCAGTTCGCGACATTGCGCGACCTGCGCTTTCGTCAGTACGCCGGGGACGTGAAGCATCATGATAGGGATTCCATACAGTGCGTCTGAGGCTGCGGCCGTGGTGGCGTTTGCAATTCCAGCGCCGCCGCACGAAACGCATCGATCGGCGACGATGCGAGATACGCACGCATTTTCGCGACGAACGCGGGAGTAGCGGTGGCCGGCACGCGCGCAAGCCACGCAAGCGCTTCGTCGATGCGCCCGCCTTCGGCGAGCAGCCGCGCATAGTTGAACTGGCCGCGAAAATCGCCGGCTTCGGCCGCACGGCGATAGTGGTCGAACGCGGCGTCGCGATCGACCGGTACGACCCAGCCGTCCTCGTAGAACCCGCCGATCAGGTTGATCGATTTCGCATGGCCGAGTGCGGCCGCGCGCCGGAACCAGTCGAGCGCATCGGCGCGATTCTCGTCGATGCCGTTGCCGAGCGCGAGCGCCGTCGCGTAGTTGTACATGCCCCAGTCGAGCCCCGCCTGCGCGGCGAGCCGGTACCAGTACACGGCGACCGGCGCGCACGCGGCCGTGCCCCAGCCGAACTCGTAGCAGCGGCCGAGCATGTTCATCGCCATCGCGTGGCCGGCGCGCGCCGCGTGCCGGAACCAGTTGAACGCGGCCGCCGGATCGCGCGCGACGCCATGTCCGTCGAGCAGGTATTGCCCGTAGACGGCTTGCGCATCGACGATGCCGTTGTCGGCCGCCGCCGCGACCCACGCGGCGGCGCGCTCGGGCGGCCCGGCCAGGATGTCGGCGAACTCGCGCGGCGAAACCGACGCGAGCGCCTTCAGCGACACGGCCTCCATCGATCAGTAGCGCGCGTTCAGCGTGACGAACGCCGAGCGGCCCGGCGCGATCGACGCGTAGTGCGCCGGATACGCCTGGTCGAAGTAGGTGCGGTTGAACAGGTTGTTCACGTTCAGCTGCAGGTCGAGCTTCTTGTTGATGCGGTACTGCGCCATCGCATCGAAGCGCCAGTACGACGGCACGGCGTGGCGGTTCGCGGGATCGCCGAACACCTGCGACATGTAGAAGGCGCCGCCGCCGACGGTGAATTTCGGCGTCACGTCGTAGTTCGACCACATCGTGAAGCTGTGCTTCGGCGTGTTCGGGAAACGGTTGCCGTTGTTCGCCGTGTCCTTGCCGTTGTCGCGCAGCTCGCTCTTCATGTACGTATAGCCGCCGAACAGCTGCCACTGCTTCGTGATCTGGCCCGCGACGCCGAGCTCGAGACCCTGCACGCGCTTGTTGCCGACCATCGCGTACTGGTTGTTCGGCAGCGTCACGCGCGCATTCGTCGTGTCGATCTGGAACAGCGCGGCGGTCAGCGCGAGCTTGTCGTTCAGCACGTTCCACTTCGTGCCGAGCTCGATGCTGCGGTTCTTTTCCGGCGCCAGCTGGTCGGCGTTCGAGCCGACACCGCCGCGCCCCGGCGTGAGCGACTGCGTTTCGCTGCCTTCGCCGAGCATCATGCCGGCCGGGGTCGACGACGTCGCGTACGACGCATAGATGCTGCCGTTCTGCGCCGGTTTGAACACGAGGCCGGCCTGCCAGTTCACGAGCGTGTCGTCACGCGTGGTGGTCTTGCCGCCGTTGGCCTTGGTGTCGGTGAAGCGGGTCGAATAGTCGTCGACGCGCACGCCGCCGTTGACCTGCCAGCGCGGCGTGATCTCGATCGTGTCGAAGCCGTAGATCGACTTCGTCACGGTGCGCGCATGCGCATAGTCGTTGTTGCGCGTGATCGAGCCGGCCCACGGGTCGTTCGGGTTCGGCGACCACAGGCTCGTGCAGTTGTAGCCCGACGCCGCGCCGATGCCGTTCTGGCAGATCTTGCCGTTCGCGGCGGCGACGTTGTACGTGTCGCGTTTGCCCCATTCGCGCGACAGCTCGATGCCGGTCGTGAAGCTGTGCTTGAACGGGCCGGTACGGAATTCGCCGAACAGCTCGGTCTGGTTCGCGATGCTGTTGATCGCGCTGTTGCGGGTGTTCGCGCGCCGCCAGACCTTGCCGTTGACCACGTTGCCCTGGCTGTCGTCGGGCTGCGTCCAGATGTAGTCCTGCGTCGATTCCGTATAGCGCGTGGTGTTGCGGATCGTCAGCGACGACGTGATGTCGTGCTCGATCTTCAGCGTGCTGATGTCCGACGTCGTCTTGCGGAAATCGCGGTTGGTCAGGCCGTAGAAGTTGTGGCGGTCGACTGGCGCCGGGCCGTCGGTGGCGACGCCTTTCGGGAGGTTGAAGCCGTAGTAGTACGGGATGCCGCCGTCGGGCAGGTCGTCCGTCGACAGGTGGTAGTAGCTCGCGACGACGCGCGTCGACGTGCCGAGGCCGAACGCGATCGACGGCGCGACGCCCCAGCGCCCGTTGTTCACCGCGTCGCGGCCGGCGACGTCGTTGTTGTGGCTCATCAGGTTCAGGCGGAACGCGGCGTGATCGGCGAATTGCCAGTTGCCGTCGGCCGTGAAGCGGCGATAGCGGTCGGTGCCGAGGCCCGCGCTCGCGGCGGCGGTGGTGCCGAGGTGCGGGGCCTTCGTGATCAGGTTGATGCTGCCGCCCGCGCCGCCGCGGCCGCCGTAAGCGCCGTCGGAACCCTTGGTGATCTCGATACGCTCGGTGTTGAAGATCTCGCGCGTCGTCGCGCCGGTGTCGCGCATGCCGTCGACGAACATGCTGCCCTGCGTGTCGTAGCCGCGGATGAACGGGCGATCGCCGAGCGGATTGCCGCCTTCACCGGCGCCGAACGTGATGCCGGGCACGGTGCGCAGCGCTTCGGTCAGCGTCGACGCGCCGCTGTTCTGGATCAGTTCCTGCGGAATCACGGTGACGGATTTCGGCGTGTCGACGAGCGGCGCGGTGAATTTCGCGGAAGCGGAGAAGTCGGCCTTGTAGCTGTGCTCGGCCTTGCCCTGGACTTCGATCGGCGCGAGATGGCCTTCGGTTCCGGCCGCGGCGGGCTGCGGCGTGCCGTCCGCCGCGAAGGCCGGGCTTGCGGCGAGCACGCTGCACAGGGTCGTGAATTTACCGAGCTTCAGCTCGTCGGGACGTGACTTCATGGTGCGCTTCGACCTCGCGGTGTGGCCCCGGGGGCGGTGCACTGCGAAAATGTGCATGCCGCCGGGAATTATTACGATTTGTTTTCAGGCGGCATTCTATGTAATTTTTTGTTGAATGAGAAGCGTTCTTGTTAACGTTGGTCGGGAAAGTGTTAATCAATGTGGCGGGGTGGTTCGAGCAGGGCCGATGGCCGATCGGCCAGGTGTGACGGGCTTGTCAGGCGGGTTAGAGTGGTTCTGTCGCGGATCACCCGCCATGACATCAAGGTGCTAATATGACAGCATTGAAAGCAAATGTGGTGAGGTGCATCATGCCCGTGATTACTGTTCGAAATTTGCCCGATGAAGTGCACCGCGCGCTCCGAATTCGTGCGGCGCAGCATGGGCGTAGCACTGAAGCCGAGGTGCGTGACATCCTGGAGCAGGCCGTTCTGCCGGGCGGCCGGCTGAAGCTGGGAACGCTGCTGGCTGAAATCGGACGGGAGGCGGGCGGCGTCGAATTCGACGTTCGGCGCGACAAGACGCTAACCGACCCGATGAGCTTCGAATGATCCTTGTTGATACGAACGTGATGTCCGAGCCGCTGCGGCGTGAGCCGAGCGCGGCCGTGATCGAGTGGCTCGATGCCCAGAACGTCGAAACGTTGTTTCTTGCTGCGATCAGTCTTGGCGAAATGCGCTTCGGCGTGGCGGCGCTCCCGGAAGGGCGCAGGCGCGACTGGCTTCACCACAGCATCGAGCAACGCGTCGTGCCGCTGTTTCGCGGCAGGATTCTGCCGTTCGACGATGCGGCGAGCAAAGCGTATGCGAGCATTCGAGCGCGTGCGCGTGCCTCGGGCAGTACGATCGCGCCTGCAGATGTCTTTATTGCCGCGACGGCCGAGGCGAACGGATTGATCATTGCGACGCGCGACGTTGCGCCATTCGAGGCTGTCGGCCTGCGGGTGATTGATCCATGGGCGTCGTAGCGGTCATTCGATCGTCCGTTCGCCGCGCGAGAAAAAATAAAGCGCGTCGGGTAGCCCCGCGCGCTTTCTGTTGAATCGGGCGGCGCCCGATATGGGCGCCCTCGGTCGTTCCGGTTTCAATCCACCCCGTGAAACACCGCGTCCTCCGGCCCGAGATACGCCGGCGGGCGCCACGTCGCGTCGCGCATCGAATGCTGGACGAGGTTCTCGACGCCGAGCAGCACCGCGAAAATCGCCATCCGTACCGGAATGCCGTTGTCGGTCTGGCGGAAGATCGCGAGGCGCGGGTCGCGGTTCAGGTCGACCGACAGGTCGTTCGCGCCGGGCCGGCTGTCGCGCGGCAGCGGGTGCATGATCAGCGTGTCCGGCTTGCACACCGAATCGACGAGCGCCTGGTTGATCTGGAAATCCGGCGTGTAGCCTTCGAACGATTCGTCGGTGAAGCGCTCCTTCTGGATCCGCGTCGCATAGACGACGTCCGCGCCGCGCAGCCCGGCCGCGAGATCGGTCGTCTGCTCGATCACATGGCCGTTCGTCGCGATCTGGTCGACGATGTAGGCCGGCATCTCGAGCGTCGGCGGCGACACGAGCGTGAACTTGAGCCCGCGGTACAGCGCGAGCAGCTTGACGAGGGAGTGCACCGTGCGGCCGTACTTGAGGTCGCCGACCAGCGCGATGTGCGCGCCGTCCACGATCTTGCCGAGCCGCGAGAACTCGCGCTGGATCGTATAGAGATCCAGCAGCGCCTGGCTCGGGTGCTCGCCGGGGCCGTCACCGCCGTTGATCACGGGCAGGTTGGTTGCGCGCGCGAACTCGGCCACCGAGCCTTTCTCCGGATGGCGGATCACGAGCGCGTCGACATAGCCGGCCATCACGCGGCTCGTGTCGTAGATCGATTCGCCCTTGGCCATCGACGAGAACGTGAAGCCCGTCGTGTCGCATACCGAACCGCCGAGCCGGCAGAAAGCGGCGCCGAACGACACGCGCGTACGCGTGCTGGCCTCGAAGAACAGGTTGCCGAGCACCGCGCCTTCCAGCACGCGCGAAATCTTGTGGCGGCGCGCGATCGGCTGCATCACGTCGGCTACGCGAAACAGCGCCTCGACCGATTCCCGCGAGAACTGGTCGACCGACAGCAGTTGCGGCTTGCCCTCGAAAAAGAACTGCTTGGCGAGCCCCTGATTATCTACGCTTTGCGTATATCCTCCGCCCTCCGGTACCGAGCGCTCGACGATTTCCGACACGAAGCGTTCGACGATCTCGGGCATCCCGCGCGATTCCTGCGAGTCGTCGGGCAGCAGCCAGGTATCCAGCGCACGCCGGCTGACGCCGATGCGGCTGGCGAACGCTTCGCGCGTCATGTTGAGGCGGCGCATGGCGTCGCGGAGGAAGGCTTGCTGGGGAACGGTCATCGGCGGCTCCTGACGAGAAATATACGCGGTGCGTATATTAGTTCCTGGCGTGTTGAAGTCAAGGGAAATCTGCGCGAACCGGCTGTGTGGCCCGCCTGACAGGCGGCGGGTTCGTACTGGCGCGCGGCGGCCGTCTCCGTATAATCAGGTCAGGCCCCGTGCCCGGCGTCTTGCCGGACGCGACGCCGCAAACGCTTCGCCCGTCGGGCTTGTTGATTCCAAGGAGAATGAGAATGACGCGTACGATTGCTGCAATGCTGCTGGTGGTGACCGCCGCGCTTGCCGGTTGCAACACGGTTGCCGGTGTGGGGCAGGACATTTCGAAGGGCGGCCAGGCGATCAGCGATTCGGCTGAAAAGGCCAAGTAAGCCGAGCGGTTCCGGAATGCAGAAGGCGCCGGGCCGTCCCGCTACTGCGGGGCGGTCCGGCGCCTTTTTTCTTGCGGCCGGCGCTCGATGCCGGTGACGTCAGGCGTGCTCGACGAACGCGTAACGGCCTTCGACCTTGCGCGGCGTGAACCAGCCGTAGTCGGGGAACAGGCGGTTGCGGACGAACCAGACATAGCCCACCAGCAGGACCGTGATCGCGAGGCTCGGCAGCGCGCTCGACGGATCGCGTCCGAGCTCGGCGATGGTCTTCGGCAACTGCAGCAGCGACAGCAGGATGAACGCGTGGTACGCACCGACACGATGGGTCGCAAAGCCCCAGATGAACAGCAGCGACAGCGGTACGGTCAGCGCGAGGAATACCAGCACGAGGCCGTTGCCGGCGCCGGTGGCGAAGAAGTAGTACGCGAGCACGAGGCTGATCGCGAGCTGGGCGATGCCGAGCGCGACCAGGATCCGGATGTGCAGCTTGTTCTTGCGGCCGCGTTCGGGATCGGGGCGTGACGCGATCAGGTGAGCGAGCACGCGATCCTTGAGTCCTTGTCCGGACAGTTCGGCCAATGCGTCGGCCTTCCTCGTTCCCGCGGACAGCAGCACCGCGATTCTTGTTTTGGCTTCCTTCCTGTTCATTGCGTGGCGGATTGTCGTTCGATGGTTGTCAATGGTCCCGGCCACGCGAATATTGCATCTTGCGGGGTGGTGCGCAACGGTTTTGCGGTGCGCGGACACATTCCTACAGTTGCCGGCTGCATGGCGGGAATGCAGGAGGCGACAGGTTATACGGCGGGGCGGAGCCGCTGTCGTTTCCGCAACGATGCAACGACGCGATGCGCGCGAGTCAGTCGGTGGCTGTTTGCGCGGCGGGCGCGGGGCGGGACGGTCGATCCGGATTCGCCGGGTGCGTATTGCGTGCTTCGGCTGGCGGTTCGCGTCGCCGCGTCGCGCCGACGACCATACCGGCGACGACGAGCGCGATACCTGCGACACGCGTGCCGCTGAGCGTTTCGCCGAACAGCGCGACCGCGAACAGCACGGCCGAGACCGGCGCGACCGCCGTGAACAGCGCGGCCTCGGTGCCGCTCGTGCGCGCCGAGCCCGCATACCAGCACAGATAGCCGAGCACGGTCGGCACCAGCGCGTAGTAGGCGATCGCCGACACGGAGCCGACAGTCCAGCCGGTTGCCACCGCGCGCCATTCGAACGCGGCCGGCACGAGGGCGAGCACGAAGCCGAGGCCGGACATCGCGGTGGATAGCGCCAGCGGCGGCAACGGCGCGGCCAGTCGCCGGTTGAGCAGGATGAATACGGCTTCGCAGGCGACGGCGGCCAGCACCAGCGCATCGCCGGCGAGCGTGCGGAGCGACGGCAGGGCCTGGCCGGGCGCGAACGTGACGAACAGCACGCCGGCCGTTGCGAGCGCGGCGGCCACCCAGTCGCGCGGCGTTTGCCGCTCGCGCAGCACGACGGCCGCGATCAGCGTCGACATCGCGGGCAGCGTGCCGAGCATCACGCCCGCATCGAGTGGCGACGACAGCTTCGTGCCGCAGATCAGCAGCACCGTATAACCGACGCCGCCCGCCGCCGCCTGAATGACGAGCAGCACGGCGTCGCGCGTGGAGATGCGTGGCCAGCGCATGCGCTGCGCACGCATCAGCGCGAACAGCAGCGGTGTCGCGATCAGGAAGCGCAGCGCCGTGGCCGCGAACGGCGGCAGGCCGCCGGCCGCGAGACGGCTCGCGATGACGGTGCTGCCGACGCCCGCCATTGCGGCGGCGAGATAGAGATAGCCGATCAGTCGTGTCTTCATGCGCTGCATCGTCGCGTACGGCGGCCGCGCGCGTCTTGAACGAAATTGCAGCGGGCGCGGGCGTGTCGAATACGGAGCGCGCGACTCGGCATGCTTGTGCGACAGGGGCGGGCGACAGTCGCCACAGCTGTCGATGTGGGCGCAGCCTTCGAAGTCGGTAGGTTGGGCGGCGGCCCCCGCGGGTTGGCAGCGATGTCAAACGGCCTGCGTGAACCGCCCCGGCGTGATCCCGAATTGGCGCGCGAATGCACGCGTCAGGTGGCTCTGGTCGGCGAAGCCGGCTTCGGCCGCGGCATCGGCGATCGGCAGGCCGCTGGCCAGCAGCGCGCGCGCCAGCCGCGCACGCGACTGGATCAGGTACGCGTGCGGCGTGATGCCGAGCTCGCGGGCAAACCCGCGCAGCAACTGGAAGCGGCTGATGCCGCTCAGGCTGGCCAGCTCGGCGAGTGAAACGGGCACGGCCGGCGCTGCGTCGAGCCGCTCCCGGGCGAGGCGGATCGCCGGTGCGACGCCCGCCGGCGGCAGCGTGCGGTTCGCGTGCCGGGCAAGCAGCCCGGCGACGAGCATCACGAGCGCTTCGTCGCGGGCGAGCGGCTGGGACTCTCCCGCGACGATACGCGCATGCAGCCGGCCGACCGAGGCTGCGAGTCGCGTATCGCGCACCGCCGGATGCGCCAGTTCGACGCCGCCGAGGCCTTCTTCCGCCGCGACGCCCGCGACCAGCGCGGGTGCGAGGTACAGCATCCGCCAGCGCCGCCCCGTGCCGGCCTCGATCGGCGAGCCGTCGTGCATCTCGCCCGGGTTGGCCATGATCGCGTCGCCGGCCAGTGCATCGACTTGCCCGCGGCCGCTCCATGACCGGTGCGCGCCGCTGACGATCACGCCGACCCCGAATTCGTCGTGCGCGTGGCGCGGAAATGCACGGTCGGATTCGAGGCTGATTGCCTCGATGCCTTCGTCGGTCCGTCGGTAATGGGTGACGCGGTGCATGTGCGCTCCTCGCGCCGGGCGCGGCGCGGATGTCGTGCACTTTAGCGCGTTCCGGCGCCGCGCGCCCTTCATCCTTTTGGCCGATACCGCGCGGCGCGCGCAGCCCGCACCATGTGCACATGAGCAGCGTACACGGCCCGCCGGGCCTGAAGCTGCGCGGGAGACAGCAGGTGGAACGACACGATCCGGTATTCATTCAGGTTGGCGCGCTCGCGGACGGCTTCGCGCCGGAAGCGAACATCCTCGCATCCGTCGACGGGCTCGCCGGGCGGGCACTCGCGCTCGGCGACGCATCGGGTGCGTGGCGCGTCTATACGTTCGAGCCCGGCGCACTGCAATGGCGCGATGCGGCGACCGACGCGGGCGGCCGCGAGCCGTGCCGCGTGACGCGGCTGCGCGACGGGCTGTACTTCGTCGACTACATCGATTCGGCCGCCCGCGCGACGTCGGTCAGTCTCGTGATCGATCTCGACAACGGCGTATGGACGTCGGTCGTCGGTACGCTGCCGACCGAAGCCGACACGCGCATCGACGCGTTCACACGGGTGGCGCGCGGGCTGCCGCTGACGGGCGTCGAGGCCGAGTTCCGGCACGGCACACTCGGCGGCCACACGCAGCCGGGGCCGTTGCACGGTGCCACGCGCGAGCTGATCGGCAAGCGGACGATGTATCGCTATAGCCCGACCGAATGCTACGAGCACATCTACCTGAACGAGAACTTCTACGCGTGGCAGTGCCTGCAGGGTGTCGAAGGCGGCCTGGCCGATGTCGACCGCTGTCATTACTTCAGGATTGCGGACGAACTGTATCTCTTCGTGTGGCGCGAAAAGGTGGTGCCGACGCTCGGCGTCGTCCTGATCGACCTCGCGCAGCGCAAGACCGACGGCAAGATCTTCGGCTACCAGGGCGGCGATTTCGGCTCGCTGTCGAACTTCCCCGTCGGCGCGCACGCGCAGGTGCTGAACGAAACCGTGCATCCGCTCGGCGGCGAGGCGCAGCGATGAATGCCGTGCCGGGCAGCGGCCGCTTGCGGGCGGATTTCAGCGGGCGCGTCGTGCTCGTCACGGGTGCCGCGCAGGGGATCGGCGCGGCGATCGCACGCCGATTCGCGGAATCCGATGCGTTCGTCGCGCTTGCCGACCTGAACGGCGAGGCCGCCGCCGCGCAGGCCGACGCGCTCGCGAGCACGGGCGGCGACGCGCGTGCCTATCGGGTGGATGCCGCGAGCCGCGATGAACTGGGCGCGCTGGTCGCGGCGGTCGAGCGCGACGGCGGGCGGCTCGATGTCGTCATCCACAATGCCGCCTATTTTCCGCTGACGCCGTTCACTCAGATCGACGAGCCGACGCTCGACCGGACGCTGTCGGTCAACCTGTCGGCGCTGTTCTGGCTCGCGCAGGCTGCGTTGCCGGCATTCGAGCGCGCGGGAGCGGGGCGGTTGCTCGTCACGTCGTCGGTGACGGGGCCGCGCGTCGTGTATCCAGGGCTCGCGCACTACGCGGCGTCGAAGGCCGGCGTGAACGGCTTCATTCGCGCCGCGGCGCTGGAACTCGCGCGTCGCAACGTGACGGTCAACGGCGTCGAGCCGGGCATGATCCGCACGCCGGCGGCCGGCAATCTCGGCGACGCGTCGGTCGCCACACAGATCGCGCGCGACATTCCGCTTGCGCGGATGGGCGAGCCGGAAGACATCGCGAACGCGATGCTGTTTCTCGCCTCGGCGGATGCCGCGTACATCACCGGGCAGACGATCGTCGTCGACGGCGGCGCGACGTTGCCCGAGAGCGGGGTGGTGCTTGGCGCTGAGTGACGGCGGGCCGGGTAACGACCGGCGCGGCGGGGTGGTCCCGGTGGCACGCCGCGAGCTTGTGCAGCGGGCTTGGCGGGTTTCGCCGGGCGAATCTGCGCAGGCGTCAGTCCGGCCTCCCGTCATGGTCCCCGAGCGGCCTGTCGGGCCAGTCCACCCAGCGGTCCGCGCGGGTCAGTTCATACGCCTCGTTCTTCGGATAGCGGATGCGGTTGTCGTCGCGCGGACGCTCGCCGATCACCATCAGCCTGACCTCGTCCTTCGTGTTGTTGATGAAGGTGTGGCAGATGCCGGTGCCTGCCGGAAACGCAACGGAATCGCCTTCGGCAACAGGGTGAAGCACGCCGTCGATCCAGACGTCGGGCTTGCCCTCGAGCACGTACACGAATTCCTGCTCGGTGCTTTCGGCATGCGGATAGGACGTCCGTCGGCCCGGCAGAAGCCTCACGTGATGAATGCCGATGCGCGTGATGCCCAGCGCGGCGGAAAGCGGTGCGTCCAGCGCCATCGGCTCGGTGTCGCCGCGATAGCAATGCGCTTCCGGTTCTTCGAGTTCGGTCCAGTGCTTGATGAAATCGGGGCGGGTCATCGATTGCGCTCCTGTCGGGGGGGGGGCGAGGGGAGTGGTTCAGGCGCCGACGTTGGCAGTGGCTCGCGTCCCGTCTCGGCGAATGAACCTCGGCCGATAACTTACCAGCGAATGCGGCAGGACGATTGCTCGTCGAATTTCCCGAGCGGTCGTGGCGGCGAAGCCGGCTGGCGTGATTTTGCACGCCGCCCATGCGGGACGTCAGGCGCGGTCGGCGAAATTCATGGCGGCCCTGATGCCACGGAGCGGGCGATCGACGACATCCACGGAAGTCGGCACCGCTCCTCTGCTTGCGTTGCGCAAAAGACGTCTGCGACGCGCGATGCACGCGTGCCGGCCGCCGCGCATCGCCATGGCTACAGCCAGCCGTTGCGGATGAACTCGACGATCGAATAGCGGCGGTGCTCGAGATCGTGCTGCCGAACGGCGTCGACGATGCGCGACACACCGTCCGCGTAAGGGGTCGCGCCCACCACGCGCGATTCGAACTGCAGGCTGCACGCGCCGTCGTCGATGCGGATCCGGTGAATCGCGTGGCGGCCGAGCTGATCGTCGGCGACCGCGAATTCGCTGCGCTGCACGTCCGGGTCGCGCACGGAGCGGATGTCTTCCGGCCGCACACCGAGCGACTGGCCGATCCCGACGGCCGTGCCGGGGACGGACGTCTTGCCGGCCTGATGCGACTCCGTCAGGCTGATCCGGCAGTCGTGAAACAGGTGGCCGCTGGTTTCCAGCATGCTCATGAACTTGAGCATCAGGATGTTCGTGTTCGGACACAGCACGACCGGGAAAGCATGCGAGCCGGTTTCGAGCTCGGAGCCGGTCGACAGTTCGACGAGTGGCGAGCCGGTGGCCTCGCAGAATGCGATCACGGCGGGGAGTTCGCGGCCGGAACCGGCGTGCACGACGATCGTTCGGGCGTCGCTGCGTTGCGCATCGCTGCGCGCGCTGTCCGACCAGGGGATCACGCGGCAGGTTGCCGGGTCGAGCCGGTGCGCGTCGAGCAGTTCGCTGGCCAGCTTGCCGGTTCCTACGACGAGTACTTGCATGAAATTGACGAATTGAAGTTCAGGATTCGGGACCGGACATGATGCGGGCCGCCGGGTGGTCCGGCACGGCGCGCGGCGCGTGGCGCCGGACCAGCCTCGCGCATTATGCCCGGCCGCCCGTCTGCGTGCGCGTCGGGCCTCGCAGGCGGCGGCCCGGTGCGTCAGCTGGCTGATATCGTCGGCAGCCACGCATTTGCCGCGTTCTGCGCCGCGATGTTCTTCACGCCGCTCGTGTGGCTCGGCGTGCTTCCGGAAGCCGTGCTCGCGATCCTGTCGTTCAACCGGATGTACCAGTTCTGGCTGCACAACACCTGGATGCCGAAGCTCGGTTGGCTCGAATACGTGTTCAACACGCCGTCCGCGCACCGCGTGCACCATGCGTCGAACCTCGACTATCTCGATGCGAACTACGGCGGCGTACTGGCCGTGTTCGACCGGCTGTTCGGCACCTATGTCGCCGAGCGCGCCGATGAGCCGTGCCGCTTCGGCCTCGTCACGCCGACCCGCTCGCGCAACCCGTTCGTCGTCGAGCTCGAGCACTGGGCGAGCCTTGCCCGCGACGTCGCAACCGCCCGCGACGTGTGGAGCGCGATCCGCTTCGTGTTGCTGCCGCCGGGCTGGCGCCCCGACAATCAGGGCGAAACGACGGAAGAACTGCGCCGTCGCAGCCTCGTCGCCGTGCGCACGGATGCGTGAACGGCGCTACCCTGTGGCACATTGCCGGTCGGGCACGCATGCCGCGGCCGGCATCGCTCATGCAACACGCATCACCAAGCAACCCTCGATCCAGGAGAAAACATCGATGGAACACGATCTCAAAGGCAAGGCAGTCGCGATCACCGGCGGATTCGGCCATCTGGGCGTCGCGACGGCCGCGTGGCTCGGCGCGCGCGGCGCGCGCGTCGCGCTGATCGGCCGCGGTGCGGCCCCGGCGGTGCAGGCACTGCCCGGCGTGCCGGCCGACGCGCTGCGCATCGGCGGCATCGATCTCGTCGATCCGCAGGCCGCCGCGCAGGCGCTCGATACCGTGCAACGTGAATTCGGCCGAGTCGATGCGCTGCTGAACATCGCGGGCGCGTTCGTATGGCAGACGATCGCCGACGGCGATGCCGCCACGTGGGACCGCATGTACGAACTGAACGTGAAGACCGCGCTGAACGCATCGAAGGCCGCGCTGCCGCACCTGCTGGCGAACCCGGCCGGGCGCATCGTCAACATCGGCGCGGGCGCGGCGTTCAAGGCCGGCACGGGGATGGGCGCATACGCGGCGGCAAAGGCCGGCGTCGCGCGGCTCACCGAGGCGCTGGCGGCCGAACTGCTCGACCGCGGCGTGACGGTGAACGCGATCCTGCCGAGCATCATCGATACGCCGCCGAACCGAGCCGACATGCCGGACGCGGATTTCACGCGCTGGGTGAAGCCGGAGCAGATCGCGGCGACGATCGGCTTCCTGCTGTCGACCGATGCGCAGGCGATCACCGGCGCGTCGATTCCGGTGACCGGCCGCGTGGCATAGCGCGGCGGGGCAAGGGCAGGGGCGCGCACCGCGGCCGGCCGTGCGTACAATGTCGCACCGGATTGCGCGAGCCCAGCCTGAGACCATGCATCAGCCCACTATCCTGATCGTCGAAGATGAAGTGGCGATTGCGGACACGATCATCTACGCCCTCGGCACCGACGGCATGCAGACCGTCCACTGCACGCTCGGCCAGGCGGCGCTCGACCACCTGCGCGACACGCGCTTCGATCTCGTCGTGCTCGACGTCGGCCTGCCGGATCTCAGCGGCTTCGAGGTGTGCCGGCGGCTGCGCACGTTCTCCGATATACCGGTGATCTTCCTCACCGCGCGGCACGATGAAATCGACCGGATCGTCGGGCTCGAGATCGGCGCCGACGATTACGTGATCAAGCCGTTTTCGCCGCGCGAACTGGCGGCGCGGGTGCGCGTGATCCTGCGGCGCTTCTACCGCACGGCCGCGCCCGAAGCGACACCCGTACCCGTGCCGGCTGCGACCATCGCACCGGGCTTCACGCTCGACACCGACGGCGCGCGCGTATCGTGGCTCGGCCACGCACTGGACCTCACGCGCTACGAATTCGGGCTGCTGGCGCTGCTGGTCCGGCATCCGGGGCGCATTTACTCGCGCGAACAACTGATGGACCTCGTGTGGCACGAGGCATTCGACTCGGCCGACCGCACGGTCGACACGCACGTCAAGACGTTGCGCGCGAAGCTGCGCGCGATCGACCCCGAACGCGACCCGATCCGCACGCATCGCGGGATGGGCTATTCGCTGCAATCGTAACGACCGGCACCGTCCATGCATATCGGCCTGCGCATCTTCTTCGGCTTTTTCCTGATCGTCGGCCTGGCTGCCCTGATCACGCTGCGCGTGTTCGTGCAGGAGGTGAAGCCGGGCGTGCGCGAGGCGATGGAGGACACGCTCGTCGATACCGCGCAAGTGCTCGCGACGCTGGCCGCCGACGACATGGCGAACGGCCGCATCGCCGACGGCGCTTTCGCGCGGCAGCTTTCGAACCTGCACGAACGCCCGGTCAGCGCGAACGTGTGGGGCGTGCAGAAGAACGCGATCGGCTACCGTCTCTACATCACCGACGCGCACGGCATCGTGCGCTACGACTCGTCCGGCCGCGCGGTCGGGCAGGACTATTCGCGCTGGAACGACGTGTACCGGACGCTGCGCGGCGAGTACGGCGCGCGCAGCACACGCAGCGATCCGAACGACGACAGCAGCACCGTGATGCACGTGGCGGCGCCGATCCGGCACGGCAACGCGATCATCGGCGTGCTGACGATCGCGAAGCCGAACCAGACGGTCGCGCCGTTCATCGCGCGCAGCCAGCGCAAGATCATGCTGTACGGCGCATTGCTGATGGGCGGCGCGATCCTGATCGGCGTCGCGTGCACGTGGTGGCTGGTGGTCGGGCTGCGGCGCCTGCAGCGCTATGCGCGCGCGATTGCGGCAGGAGAGCGGGCCGACATGCCGCTGCAGGGCGCGAGCGAACTGGCCGAACTCGGGCGCGCGGTGGAGAGCATGCATCAGCGGCTGGAGGACCGGCAGTACGTCGAGACCTACATCCACACGCTCACGCACGAGATGAAGAGCCCGCTGGCGGCAATCAGCGGCGCGGCCGAACTGTTGCAGGAAGACATGCCGGTGGCGAACCGGCGGCGCTTCACCGAGAACATCCGTCGCCAGGCCGGCCGCCTCGAACAGATGATCCGCAAGCTGCTCGCGCTCGCGGAAGTCGAGCAGAAGCAGCGCCTGTCGGTGCGCGAACCGGTCGCGCTGCGGCCGGTGCTCGAACAGCTCGTCGACGACATCGAGCCGCGCGCGCGGCAGCGCGGCGTCAGCCTCGCGATCGACGCACGCGACGCGGCCGACCCGGCGGTCGTCGAAGGCGATCCGTTCCTGCTGCGCCAGGCGCTCGGCAACCTGCTCGACAACGCGCTGGACTTCGCGCCGCAGGGCAGCACGATCCGCATCGCGCTCGAACGGCAGCCGGCGGGCAAGGCGCACGCCGCGGTCGTGCGCGTGGCCGACGACGGCCCCGGCGTGCCCGACTACGCACTGGCGCGCGTGTTCGAGCGCTTCTATTCGCTGCCGCGTCCCGACGGCCAGGATCGCAGCACGGGCCTGGGGCTGTGTTTCGTCCGCGAGGTCGCGATGCTGCACCGTGGCCAGGTCTCGCTCGCGAACCGCGACGAAGGCGGCGCGTGCGCGACGCTTACGCTGCCGTCGGCGGGCTGAGCGCGCTTCACGCTCGCCACACATTCGCTTCACACCGGCTTCAATCGCGCTTCACCGGCGCGGCTCATGCTGACCGTACCCTTTTACTCCGGTACTTGTCGGCCATGAATCGAGTCCTGTTGTTCAAATTCGCGATCACCGCGGTTCTCGCGCTGCTGATCCTGATCCCGCTGCAGATGGTGCAAAGCATCGTGCAGGAGCGCTCCGCGTATCGCCGGGATGCGCTGCAGAGCATCTGGTCGAGCTATGCGGGGCCGCAGACGGTGGCGGGCCCCGTGCTCGTCGTGCATTACACGGAAGTCACGCGGGTGCGCGACGATTCGCCGGCCGGCGGCGCGACGAAGACGAGCCTGCGCAGCGAGACGAAGCGCCTGCTCGTGTTTCCGAAGACGCTGAACGTCGACGGCACGCTGACGACCAGCGTCCGCTATCGCGGCATTCACAAGGCGCTGGTGTACGAGCTGGCAAGCCGGCTGACCGGCACGCTGCCGTTGCCGGACCTGAAGAAACTGCCGCAAGCCGACGGTCACGTGAGCTTCAAGGTCGACGAAGCCTATGTGTCGATCGGCATCGGCGACATCCGCGGGCTGACCGCGCAACCCGACCTGCGCATCGGCGGCGCGCGCTTCGACGTCGAGCAGGGCACGCGGTTGGACAGCCTGCGCCAGGGCGTGCACGCGAACGTCGATCTCGCGGCGCTGGCGGACGCAAACGCTGGGGCGGTCGTGCCGTTCAGCGTCGACCTGCCGTTGCGCGGTGCTGATTCCGTCGCATTTGCGCCGGTGGGTGACCAGAACGATTTCTCGCTGAAATCGACGTGGCCGCATCCGAGTTTCGACGGCGCATTCCTGCCGAACAATCGCACGGTCGATGCGCGCGGCTTCACCGGCAACTGGCGCGTGACGTCGTTCAACACGAAGGCGCGTGGGCAGATCGCCTCCGGCGACGGGGAGGGCGCGATCGAAATGGCGTCGGTGTCGGTAATCGAACCCGTGAACGTCTATTTGCAGGCCGAGCGTGCGACAAAGTACGGCGCGCTGTTCGTGATGCTCACGTTCGCGAGCTTCTTCATGTACGAGCTCGTGAAGCGGCTGCGCATTCACCCGATCCAGTACACGCTGGTCGGCCTGTCGCTCGCACTGTTCTTCCTGTTGCTGCTGAGCCTGTCCGAACACATCGCGTTCGCGTATGCGTATCTCGCGGCGAGCGGCGCCTGCATCGGGTTGCTTGCCTTCTACCTGACGTTCGTGCTGCACAGCGTGAAGCGCGGGGCGGTGTTCGCGGCGCTGCTCGCGGTGCTGTACGCGGCGCTCTACGGGCTGCTGCTGTCGGAAGACAACGCGCTGATGCTCGGTTCGCTGCTGCTGTTCGCGATTCTCGCCGGCATCATGACGCTCACGCGCCGCGTCGACTGGTATTCGCTCGGCGCCGCGTGGCAGCCGCTGGCCGACAAGGCGGGGGCGAGTGCAGCGAAGCCGGGTGTGCAGGTGAAGTAAGCACGCGGGGTGTGAGGGGCGCGCCGGTCGGGAAGGTTACGGCCGGCGCGTTATTACAGAGCAGGCCGATTCACGCGCGCGATGCAGGTCGGCAACACCGCGCCAGCGGAATTTCAGCAACCGGAGTGATCTCGATCTGCCGATCGGAATGGTAGAGACGCTCGACCTGAACGGTCGTCGTCACGGGATACGGCTCGGCGACGTACGTCTTGCGGATGTTGCGTGGCACGCATGCCGTGCGGCATCCGCTTATACTGAACCCGTCCATTCATTCGATTCTCGCCGTGCCCAACACTGCCTCTCCGGATCCGTCCGTCGACGATCCCCGTCCGACCCCGCCCATCCAACCCGAACTGGAAGACTGCTGCAACAGCGGCTGCTCGCCGTGCGTCTTCGATCTCTACGACGAAGCACTTGCGCGCTATCGCGTCGAGCTGGCCGAATGGGAAGCGCGCCAGGCGCAACGCCAGCATCACGCATGAGCCGGATGCCGGCGAGCGGCCGCGCCTGCATCGGCACCGCTTTCGCGTCAGACCTTGCCGTCGCGACGCTTCCTGTCCCGCTTACCTGCCTGCATGCAGCCGCCGATGCAGCGGCCCGAGCATCGCCGACAGCGCGATGCACACGAGCAGCACGGCCGTCAGCGCAAACATCGACGTCCTGAAGCCCTGCACGTAATTGATCGCAGCCGGATGCGCACCGAGGCGCGCGAAGAACACGCCACCGATCGTCGCGGCGCCGACGGCCGCGCCGATCTGCAGCATCGCGGTGACCATGCCGGATGCGACACCCGCGCGCGCCGTGTCGACTTCCGCGAGCACGATCCGCACGACCGACGGCAGCACGAGGCCCTGGCCGATCCCGACCGCCGCGATCCCCACGTAAAAGCCGGCGCCCGGCGTGGCTGCACCCGCCAGTGCGGCGGCCGTCGCGACGCCGGCCGCGAGCATCGCGAAGCCCAGCGTGAGCACGCGATAGCCGCCGAACCGGCCGACGAGTCGCGGCATCAGCAGCGGGCTCGACAGGAAGCCGAGCCCGAGCGGCAGGATCGCGAGCCCCGATGCGAGCGGCGACCAGTTCAGGCAGCCCTGCAGGTAGATCCCGTAACTCAGGAAGAACGCGCTCAGCGTATAGAACAGGAACGCCAGCACGAGCCCGAGCGCGACGACGGGGTTGCGGAACAGGCGCACGTCGAGCAGCGGATCGTGGCCGCCCGCGAGGCGGCGCGCCTCGACCGCCAGCAGCGCACCGAGCATCGGCAGCGCGCCGACGAGGCACGCGACCATCCACAGCGGCCAGCCGGCCTCGCGACCGTGCGTGAGCGGGTAGACGAGCATCAGCAGGAACAGCGACAGCAGCGCCATGCCCGGCACGTCGATGCGCTGGCCTTTCGGCGGCCGGCTTTCCGGGATGAAGCGCCAGCTGCCGATCAGCGCGAGGATGCCGATCGGCAGGTTGACGAGGAAGATCGCGCGCCAGCCGAGCCCGAACGGATGCAGGCTGATCAACGCGCCGCCGCCGAGCTGGCCGATCACGGCCGCGAGACCGAACACGAAACCGTAGAAGCCCATCACGCGCACCTGCTCCTGCGGGCTGAACACGCTGCGGATCGTCGCGAGCACCTGCGGCGCGAGGATCGCGGCGAACAGGCCCTGCAGCACACGGCCGCCGACCAGCACCGCGCCGCTGCCGGCAAGCCCGCACAGCGTCGACGCGACGACGAAGCCGGCCATCCCGACCATGAACATCCGCTTGCGGCCGTACAGGTCGCCGAGCCGGCCGCCGGTGATCTGCACGACCGCGTTCGCACACGCATACGCGGACACGACCAGCTGCAGCTCGGCCGGCCGCGCGCCGATGCCGTCGCGAATGGCCGGCAGCGCGAGATTCACAATGAAGTAGTCGAGCGGCGGCAAAATCGCGCCAACCAGCAGGACCACCAGCGCCCAGCCGTGATGGCTGCGCGGCGTCGCCGCGGCGGCCGTGCCGGCCGGCACGCAGGGAGCAAGGGTGTCGTTCGTCATGGAAGCAAGTCCGAAAGAATGAGTGCCACATTCACGCCGGATACGGTGCCAGGTGCGCCGGTTCGGCCGTGGACGGGCGATCGACCCCCATTCTGGGCGGTGGCAATGAATCGGAAAAGCGGGAATTGGTGGTAGCATCCATCGGGTTATTCGATGGATTGAGGATGGCGATGCGTGGGTTCGACCTGGATCAGTTGCGTACTTTCGCGGCGGTCGCGGATGCCGGCAGCCTGACGGCCGCCGCGCCGTTGCTGCACCTGTCGCAGTCGACGGTCAGCGAGCAGGTGCGCAAGCTCGAATCGCGCGCGGGCGTGCCGCTGTTCGTGCGCAGCAAGCGTGGGGTCGAGCCGACCCCGGCTGGCTCTCGGCTGCTGCAGCATGCGCGGCGCATCGTCGCGCTGAACGAGGCCGCGTTCGACGAAGTGCGCGGGCAGGCGATCAAGGGCGAGCTGCGCGTCGCGATCACCGATTACTACCGCACCAACGAAGTCGCAGGCCTGCTCGCGCGGCTGCGGGAGTGCTACCCGCAATTGAGCCTGCACGTCAGCGCGATGAAGAGCGCGGATATCGAAGCGGCGCATGCGCGCGGGCAGGTCGATCTCGGCGTGGTGATGAACCTGTCGAGCGGGCCGTTCCGGCCGGCGTCGGCCGATACGCGCTGGGTGCTGCGGCGCGAGCCGCTGTCGTGGGTCGCATCGCCCGCTCTCGCCGAGCAATTGCCAGAGCCGCTGCCGCTCGTGCTGCTGCCGGACGACTGCATGATGCATCAGGTCGCGGTGCGCTCGCTCGACGAGCAGCACATGCCGTACCGGCTCGTGCACAGCGCGTCGGGGGTGGCGGGGCTGCAGTCGATGCTGGCGGCGGGGCTCGGGGTGGGCTGCCTGTGCGCGTCGGCGATCGGCGAGGGCATGATGCGGCTCGGCGCGAAATACCGGCTGCCGCCGCTGCCCGACGCGGTGTTTTCGCTGACGCCGCCGATGCCCGGCGAACGCGAAGCCGTCACGCAGGCGCGCGAGGTGCTGTCGCGGCAATTGCTGATGTAAAACCGGGCCGCACGACTTGCGGCGGCGCGTAGTGAGAGGCGCGCCAGGGGACAAAAAATGAACGACGAACTGCAACGCCAGATGGCCGCGAAGCTGCAGGATGCGCTGGAGCGCGTGGTCGACGAACGCTCGCTGATCCACTTCCTGCGCGTGCTCGGCCACGACTGGAACACGGAGCGCCAGCTCGAGGCCGACGTGCCGCCGTCGCCGTACTCCCGCTCCGCGCTCGGCTGGGAAAACCACTCGATCGGCGCGTACCTGGACGCGATGGTCGACTGGGCCGAGGCGTCGGAGGAAGGGCTGCGTTTCTACGACGTGCCCGACAACCCGTGGCGGCGGATGGCGGACATCCTGTTCGCCGGGAAAATCTACGAATAGCGCCGCGCGGGGCGCTTCGGGCGCTTCGTCCGTGACCGTCGCCGCGAACCGTCTATTCGATGGCTTCGCCGTTCACATACGCGCGCAGCCCGTCGGCCAGCGCGTCGAACACCGCGCGGCAGCGCGGGCTCGACCGCAGATCCTCGTGCATCACGACCCAGGTTTCCAGCTGCATCGCGAGCTTGTCCGGCAGCACGCGCACGAGCCGCGCGTCGCGTTTCGCGAGCCCGTTCTGGCAGAAGCCGATCCCGTAGCCGGCGCGGATCATCGCGAGCTGCGCGAGGTTGCTGTCGGTGCGCAGCGAGAACGCGTCGCGCTTCCACAGCGGCATGCTGCGGCCCGCGGAGCGGATGAACGGCGTGACCGTGTCGAAGCCGATCAGCGCGTGATGCGCGAGTTCGTCGATCGTCGTGGGTGCATCGTTGCGCGCCAGGTAGTCGTCGCGCGCATACAGGCCGATGTCGATTTCGCCGATGCGCCGCGCAACAAGCGCCTCCTGCGTGGGCGGCGCCATCCGGACCGCGATGTCGGCCTCGCGCTTGAGCACGTCCTGGATGCGATCGGTCGGCACCAGCTCGATGACGAGCCCCGGATGGTCGCGCCGCAACTGCGCGAGAACCGGCGGCAGCACCTCCACGGCGATCACGTCGCTGGCCGAGATCCGCACGATGCCGCGCACGCCGGCGCCGTGGCTCGCGGCCGCGCGCTCGAACGCGGCCGCCGCGCTGCGCAGCGCCTCCGCATGGCCGCGCAGCGCCAGCGCGGCCTCGGTCGGCAGCAGGCCGGACGGTGAGCGCGTGAACAGCGTCTGGCCGAACGCGGCCTCCAGCGCCGCGACGTGGCGGCCGGCCGTTGGCTGCGTGATGCCGAGGGCACGCGCAGCGCCCGACAACGAGCCTTCCGTCAGCACGGCGAGGAAGGTGCGGTAGCGTTCCCAGTTCAGATCGATGGCCATACATAAATGTATAGCTGATCCATCAGGTTCGGCAATTCCTTAGTAGCTGAAGCCGCGCCAGAATGCATGTCATCACGGACATTCATTCAAGGAGAGCGGCAATGACGACCCACGCAGGCAGGACGCAACGACAGGCACTCGTGCTCGGCGCGAGCGGCGGAATTGGCGGGGAAGTCGCGCGGCAGTTGCGCGATGCGGGCTGGCTGGTGCGCGGGTTGAAGCGCGGGCTCGACGCCGAAGTCGCGGAGCGCGACGGCATCGCCTGGATCCGCGGCGACGCGATGGACCGCGACGCGGTCGTCCGGGCCGCGCGCGGCTGCAGCGTGATCGTGCACGCGGTGAATCCGCCGGGCTACCGGAACTGGGCCGGGCAGGTGCTGCCGATGATCGACAACACGATCGCGGCGGCGAAGGCGGAGCGGGCGACCATCGTGCTGCCGGGCACGGTCTACAACTACGGGCCAGATGCGTTTCCGGTGCTGGTCGAAGATGCGCCGCAGCATCCGTCGACGCGCAAGGGCGCGATCCGCGTCGAGCTGGAGCGCCGGCTGCAGGATGCGGCCGGGCAGGGCGTTCGCACGATCATCGTGCGCGCCGGCGATTTCTTCGGGCCGAAGCTCACCGGCAACAGCTGGTTTGCGGCGGGGTTCGTCAAGGCCGGGGAGCCGGTTGCGTCCATCAGCGTGCCGGGGCGGGCCGGCATCGGGCACCAATGGTCGTATGTGCCGGACGCCGCGCGCGCGATGGTCGAACTGATCGAGCGGCGCGACACGCTGGAGCCGTTCGCGCGCTTTCACCTGGGCGGGCATTGGGATGCGGACGGCACGCAGATGGCGGAGGCCGTGCGCCGCGTCGCGCAGCGGCACGGGCTGCGCCCGACGGTGCGCAAGTTCCCGTGGTGGTTCGTGTGGGCCGCGGCGCCGTTCGTCACGACGCTGCGCGAATTGCTCGAGATGCGCTACCTGTGGCGCGAGCCGGTCCGGCTCGACAACACGCGGGTGACCGCGGTGCTCGGCCGCGAGCCCGTGACGCCGCTCGACACGGCGGTGGAGGCGACGCTGGCGGGGCTCGGGTGTCTCAAGTGAGCAACGTCCCGTGCCGGATTCCATGCTCTGGCACGGGCCGGCACGATGGAGAACCGCAGAACCTGCGGGGCAACAATTCTCCACATACCCGGGCGCGTCCGATGCGCATCATGTCGGCTCATGTCGATAAGGCGAAAACGGGGGCGCAATGTTGCATTTCGGGTGGAAAGTGTCGGTTGCGGGGGTAATGATGTTCGCATTGAGCGGGTGCACCGACCTGGCCGGGGTGCTGTATTGCAACAACTCGCAGTTCAACTTTCCGGACTATCACTGCTTTCAGCCGTACTAGCAGCGGCTGGCGCGGCGACGGAACGCTGTCGCGCCCGTGTGTCGCGCACTTGCTCATTGCCCGCTACGCGACGACCGGTAACGCCTCCACTGCATAGCGGTGCCGAAGGCTGCGCCCGAGCACCGGATCGTGCAGTTCCATCTCGAACGCATCGCCGTCGCCCATCGCCGCGATCGGGCCATGCACGGCAACCGTGCCGCCATACATCGCGCCGCGCGCGGGCATCGTCCGGCGGTCGTCGAAGCGCTGCCACAGCACCTCGGGCGCAAGCAGGCCACTCACCGCGCCATGCTGGTATGCCGTCCGCTCGCCATCGCACGAGATCAGCCACGAACGCATCTCGATCGCATCCCAGTGATCCGCGACGTCCGCGTAAAGCCATGCGTCGCGGCCGAGCGGTTTCGCGCACACCTGCTTCGACACCGCGACGCCATAGGCTTCGACCTCACGATCCGTATGATCGGAGCCGACGGTCACGAGCGTGCCGGCCGCGCTGTCGACCAGCACGCATTCGATCTCGCCGCCCGAGCGTGCGCCGAGCACGCCGATCGCGGGCGCCTGCGTGAGCAGCGCGGCCGACACGCGATAGAAGCAGGGCGTGGTCGACGGTGGCGCGACGTCGAGCGCCGCGAGTTCGTCGATATGCGCCTGGATTGCGGCCGGATCGCGGCCGGCCCAGCCGGCGATCACGACGCGCTCGATCTCGACGTCGACGGTGGCCGGTGCGCGTTGCCGGGAAATCACGTTGAACGACAGGGTTGGCATGCGGGTATCCGTTTGAAGTGCGAAAGAATGAAACGGCTTGCTGGCGGCGACGTTCAATCCGCGAGCGGCTTGTGCGCGGTTTCGCGTGCGACGAGGAGCGCGATCGACGTGACGACGAGCGCGGCGGCGACATACAGCGACACGGCCGTCGTCGTGCCCGTCTGCCGGAACAGCGCGGCAATCACGAGCGGCGCGAAGCCGCCGCCGACGATGCCGGCGAGCGTGTATGCGAGCGACGAGCCCGCATAACGCACGCGGGTCGGGAACTGTTCGGTCACGAACGCGCCCTGCGGGCCGTACATCACCGCGTGGATCACGAGGCCGATCGCGACGGCCGCGACGATCGCGCCGGGGCGCGCCGAATCGAGCAGCGTGAAGAACACGAACGCCCACACGATGCCGGCGAGCGCGCCGGCGAGATACACGGGCCGGCGGCCGAAGCGGTCCGACAGCGCGCCGAAGAACGGCACCGCGAGCGCGTTGCAGGCCGTGCCGATCATCACGGCCGTCAAGGCGACGGGGCGCGACAGGTGCAGCACGGTCGTCACGTAGGTGAGCGTGAACACGACGATCAACGCATACAGCACGTCCGAGCCGACCCGCGAGCCACCGGCGATCAGCAGGCGCTTCCAGTGGTACTTCAGCACGTCGGCAACGGGCACCTCGGCGGTCGCGTGCGATTCGGCGAGCTGCTCGAACTGCGGCGTTTCGTCGACGCCGCGCCGCAACCAGAAGCCGAACACGACGAGCAGCGCGCTGGCCGCGAACGGTACGCGCCAGCCCCACGACAGGAAGTCGCCGGACGTGGTCGACAGCGTCACGAGCGCGATGCAGCCGGTGCCGAGCAGCGTGCCGAACGACGGGCCGATCTGCGTCCACGATGCGGACAGCCCGCGTCGCTTCTGGTCGCCGTGCTCGACCGACAGCAGCACCGCGCCTGCCCATTCGCCGCCGAGCGCGACGCCCTGCACGAAGCGCAGCGCGACGAGCAGGATCGGGCTCAGGATGCCGGCTTGCGCGTAGGTCGGCAGCGCGCCCATCAACGCAGTCGTCACGCCCATCAGCACCAGTGTGAGCATCAGCACCGCGCGGCGGCCGATGCGGTCGCCGAGATTGCCGAACACGAAACCGCCGAGCGGGCGCGACACGTAGCCGACCGCATAGGTCGAGAACGCGAGGATCGTGCCGGCCAGCGGATCGACCGACGGAAAGAACAGGTGGTTGAAGACGAGCGCGGCGAGCGTGTTGTAGATCGTGAAGTCGTACCACTCGAGCGACGTGCCGATCATGCTCGCGGTCGCGAGTCGGCTGTTGCGGACGCGGCGGGGCGCATGGGCGGCGGGCTGGGCGAGAGTGCTCATGGTGTCGGACATGTCGTGACGGGGAACGGGATGAAGCGCCGGGCCGTTGCGCTGGCGGGCAGTGTGCGTGCGGTACGGCCGGCGCGGGCGATCAGGCGGGCAGCGCGGCGGCAGCAGCGGGCTCCGTTTCGACGTCGCTGCGCGTTACATGCAGCGGTGCGGCGGCGCGCCACAGCAGGTCGAAGGTGCGCACGTCGTCGTGGCCGGCGAGCGATGCGGCGACACGGCGCGTTGCCGCCGCATCGCTGCCTTCGATCAGCACGAGCGCATCGGCGGCCAGGCGGGCGGCCGCATCGGCGCCGATCGGCGCCGACAGTTCGGGCGCGGTGCGAAAGAGTCGCGCGGCGTGGATGCCCGGTTCGTGCAGCACGTCGTCGAAGCGCTTGCGCAGGTGCGGCACGTCGATGCGATCCGGCGGCAGCACGAACAGCGCGAGATGCGCGCCTTCGCCGTCGCCGGCCTCGATCGTCAGTTCTCCGACGCGTCGCTGCGTGCCCGTCATGCGCTCGAAGTTCGCGAGCGACCATGCGGTCTGCTGCGTGAACGCGCGGCGATACGCGTCGCCATGGAACACGTCGAGCGCGTCCGTCACGTACAGCGCGAGGTACTTGCGCGGGCCGCGATCGGTCGCGCGAAAGCGCCGCGCATGCGTGAAGCCGGGAATCGCGACGCGTTCCTGCATGTGCTCGCGGTCGTACCACGCGTTGAAATCGGCTTCGTGCGCGGGGTCGATATCCGTCCAGACGCAAAGCTGGCCGTGCGGAAGGGTAAGGCGGGTCATCGCGGGGTTCCTCGTGACGGGGGGATGTCAGGAACCCCAGTTTCCCGAAGACGGGCCGCGCCCGTCCAACAAGAAAACAAATTCGCGGTGAACAGGTTTTCTTATGAGCGGCGCGGGCGGCGTTGCGCGGAGGGCGTGGCGGGCGGGGTGGATTGCGTCGTGCGCTTCGCTTTTGCCGGTGCTTTCGCTCGGGTATTTGCTTTCGTCGCGGGACGGGCGGGTGCTTTGCCCACGGCATCGGGCGCGGCCGTCTTTGCGTGATTCGCGGCGGCCGACATCGCGCGCGCGACTTCGCTGGCCAGTTCCGCGATGCGCGCGGCCACCGGCAAGCCCTGGCTGCGATATGTCGCGACGAGCGGCAGCGCGGGGAATTCGGGTTCGACGTCGAGCAGTTCGAGCGCGCCTTCGTGCAGCTCGCGCCCGATGATCGCGGGCGGCAGCGCGGCCACGCCGAAGCCGTCGGCGACGAGGCGGATCATCGCGGCGACCGACGTGATGCAGTTGATGCTGGCCGGCCGCTCGACGGCTGCGAACAGCCGCTCGATCGTCGCGTGCGGCCCCGAGTGGCGCGAGAAGCTGATGATCGGGAATTCGGCCAGACGCGCGACGTCGAGCGGCTGGCCACCGAGCCCGAGGCGCGGGCTGGCCGCCCAGCGCACCGGGAATTCGCACAGCGGCAGGTTCGTGAAATCGGGGCCCGGCACCGGGTCGGTCTGCAGGATCAGGTCGACGCCGTCGGTGCTCAGCAGGCGGATCAGGTGCAGCGTGGTGTCGCTCGTGATCTCGACGTCGAGGCGTGGATAGCGCTCGCGCAGTTGCGCCATCAGCGCGGGGAACCAGCTGTGCACGATCGATTCGATCACGCCGATCCGGATCAGGCCCGCGTCGCTCGCCGCATCGATGTCGCGGCGCATTTCGCCGTCGAGCCGCACGATCCGCTCCGCGTACGCGAGCATGCGGCGCCCGGCGGGCGTGAGCGTGGCCGAACGCGTGTTGCGATCGAACAGGCGGACGTCGAATGCTTCCTCGAGCGACGCGATGCGGCTCGATACGGCGGCCTGTGTGGTGTGCAGTTTTTCGGCGGTGAGCCGGAAGTTTTCCAGCTTCGCGAGCCAGACGAAGGTTTCAAGAAACCGGATGTTCATCGACGTTCGAACCGTGAGGCGGTGCCGGGCGGGGCGGCGGGATCGGTCGATGGTAGCGGATTTTCAGGGGCGGGAAATAAACGGGAGACGCGTTGCGTGTGCGGCGGTGGGCGCGCGGGCGGGCGGTGAAGGGGCAGGCGCACGTTCACGCAACGCCGCCCGCGACGCGTATGTCGCGCGAGCGGCGCACCCGCGCATCAATGCTTGTCGAACGCGAGCGTCGGCACGTCGACGACCATCGCGCCGCCGTCGGCGACGAGCGTTGCGCCGGTCACGAACGACGCGTCCGGCGACGCGAGGAACGCGCACACGGCCGCGATCTCGTCCGGGTCTGCCGCGCGCCGCAGCGGCACGTCGGCGCTGACGCGCGCATACGCACCGTCGAGCGTGTCGCCGTGCGCCGACATCAGCGGTTCCATTTCCGCGTCGGCCATCGGCGTGCGGACCCAGCCGGGGCATACCGCGTTCGCGCGCACGCCGTGCGGCCCGTAGTCACGTGCGAGCGACCGCGCGAGCCCGAGCAGCGCGTGCTTGCCGACCGTGTAGCCGCACACGCCGGGCCCAGCCGCGAGCGCGGCGATCGACGCGACCAGCACGATGCTGCCGCGCTGCGCGATCAGGTCGGGCAGGCATGCGCGTGCGCTGACGAACGCGGTGTCGAGGTTCGCGTGCATCGCGTCGCGCCATTGCGCGTCGTCGGTTTCATCCGCGCGGCCGAGGCCGTGGCCGCCCGCGCATGTGATGAGTGCGTCGACGCGGCCGAAGCGTTCGGCGATCCGTGGCAGGAAGCGGGACCAGTCGGCGGTGCTTGCGGCATCGCCGGCCAGCGCGAGGCCGCCCGTTTCGGCGGCCAGCGCGTCGAGCGGCGCCTGGCGCCGACCGATCAGCACGACGCGGTCGCCGCGGCGGGCGAAGCGGTGCGCGCACGCGGCGCCGATACCGGTGCCCGCGCCGGTGATCGCGATCGTGCGGAGTTGCGGGTGGGTCATGTCGTGCTCCGGAAAGGGGTCGTTTCCGGTCACTTTAGGCGGCGCTGGCGAGCGCCGGTATCCGCCGAAAGGATGAACGCGGGCGGCATCCGGGCGGCCGGCGCGGCAGCGGACCATTTTGCAAAGGCTGACGATGTGCGGCGCCGAATCGCTCTATCCTCCACATTTTTGCGATAAGTCACGAAAGCCCGGCAGAATAGCGCGGGCGGGCCGCGCATCGCGCGCTGTGCATCGGCCGGCCGATTCCGTCGTGCGAGCGGACCGGCAGGCCGGAGATCCCGGCAGGAGCGCGCACCCGACGCGCGCGCTGCATCCGCCGGGGATCGTGTCACGACAGCCTATCGCCCGGTTGCGCGCTCGCGCGCCGGACCATCGACAAGAACAGGGAGGGCCGGCTATGAGGCTGGACGACGAAACGGAAAGCACGAACGTCGAGGATCGCCGCAGCGCAGGCGGGTTCGGCGGCGGGCGCGGCGCGACGATCGGCATCGGCACGATCGTGGTTGCGTTCGCCGCGTCGTATTTCTTCGGGATCGACCCGCGCGTGATACTCGAAGGCGCCTCGGCGCTGCAGGGCCGCCAGCAGCAGGCGCAGCCTGCACCCGCGCAGCGGCAGGGCGAGCCGGCGAACGACACGGGTGCGGTGTTCACGCGCAAGGTGCTCGGCAATATCGAGCGCACGTGGACGGGCGTGTTCAATACCCAGCTGCACGCGCAGTACCAGCCGCCGACGCTCGTGATGTTCACGAACTCGACGCCGACCGCATGCGGCACGGGCCAGACCGCGATGGGGCCGTTCTACTGCCCGGGCGACCGCAAGGTGTATATCGATCTCGGTTTCTACAACGAACTGCGCACGCGTTTCGGCGCGGGCGGTGATTTTGCGCAGGCTTACGTGATCGCGCACGAAGTCGGCCACCACGTGCAGAACCTGCTCGGCATCTCCGACAAGGTCGACGCCGCGCGCCGGCGGGCGAGCCAGGCGCACTCGAATGCGCTGTCGGTGCGGATGGAGCTGCAGGCCGACTGCTTTGCCGGCGTGTGGGCGAACAACGCGCAGCGCGCGAACCAGCGGCTGATGGAACCCGGCGATTTCGAGCAGGGGTTGAAGGCCGCCGCCGCGATCGGCGACGACCGGCTGCAGCAGCAGGGGCAGGGCTATGTCGTACCGGAGAGCTTCACGCACGGCACCAGCGACCAGCGCGTGTACTGGCTGCGGCGCGGGATGCAATCGGGTGAGCTGAGCGCCTGCGATACGTTCGCCGCGAACGCACGCTGAATCGGGCGCGTGCCCGGCTGCGCGCCTGCGTCGTCCCGGCCGGAGGGTGAACCCGCGGTACCGGGCGGGCCGGGACGATTTGCCGATTTGTGCTCACCGGCGCTTTTCGGCGCCGGTAGGCTGGCCCGAACTTCGATCTTCGATACGTTCGCCCGCCAGCTGATTCCACCATGCCGACCCCATCCGATCCCGCCGATCCGGCCGCCGCCGACTGGCCGCGCGCGCTGCGTGCTTGCGTGGCCGCGTTCGACGCGTTCGCGAGCCCGTCCGCGATCGTGTTCTACCGGCTCGACCAGAGCGGCGAACCGGCCGATTTCGAGCTGTTCGGGATGCCGGAATCGATGCATCGTACCTATGTCGCGCGCTACCGGATGCTCGATCCGCTGCATCCGTCGCGTTGCGCGGCAGGCGAGCGCGCGGTCGTCGCGCTCGCTTCCCAATTGCCTGACGAAAGACGTGACGCGTCCGCGTACTGGACCCGTTTCCTGCGGCGGCACGACGTGGCCGACGTCGTCGAGATCTGGCTGCGCGACGCGGGCCGCACGGTCGGCGCGTTCTCGCTGCTGCGCTTCGGGGCGGGCGACACGCGCGGCGGCATGGCCGGCAACAGCACGGCCGGGCGGTTCGCGCCCGGCGAGATCGACGCGCTCGCCCGGCTGCAGCCCGTGGCCGAAGCCGCGCTGAGCCCGCTGCTGCGCGCGCGGCGTGGCATTCACCGGATCGGTTGCGAGGAGCGCCTGACCTACCGCGAGGAGCAGATCGCGCGCCTCGTGCGCGACGGCCGCTCGAACAAGGAGATCGCCCGCGATCTCGCGCTGGGCCAGCCGACCGTCAAGACGCACCTGATGCGGATGTACCGCAAGCTCGGCGTGTCGAACCGCACGGAACTGGTCGGGGCGTTGTTCCTGTAATTCGTCGGATAATTGCGATCCGGAATTCGAACCTTCGTGATCGGCGATTCATGAATACCAAAACCAAAGCGCTGCTGGCCGTGCTGCTCGCCTTGCTGGGGGCGTCCACGGCCACGACCGCCTTCGCGCAAGAGAGCGAGCCCGATTCGTGCCTCGTGCTGCAACCGACCCGAATTGCCCCGGACGACGTCGGTGAGGCCGGTCTCTATGCCGGTGGCGGATGGCTCGGACTGATACCGGACAGGCACCGTTGGAAACTTGCGCCGGCACGTGTCCGCTTCGAACCGTCGCCGCCGAGCGGCGACATCGTCGACATCAAGTCCGACCTGAGAAAAGCCGTGGCGCTGTTTCGCTGCAAGTCGCTCAGGCAGGGCAAGGTCGAAGCTGCGAACATGGCGTTTCCGAAAGATGGAAAGGCGATCGAACCCGGCGCCGCCCCGTTGCGCTTCGGCTTTCACGGTCGCCGGTACGCACTGCGCCACACTCTACCCGGTGCGGTGATTGTCGAAGGCGACGGCAAGCGGTCGGTCCTGCATGACTTCGGTGGCAACACGCCGCCGTTCAGCGCGTCGCTGGTCTGGGCGGGCGACCTGGATCGCGACGGCCGGCTGGACTTCCTGCTGGAATTCGAAAGCGATCTCGGCGCCAGCTTCTGCCTGTTCACATCGGGCAGTGCGAAGGAAAACGAACTGGTCGGGGGAGCGGGCTGCATGTACGTCAGCGGCTGACCGGCACCGCTCCCGCAGCCGGCGTTCCGCGTCGACCGCCACCATCCCGCGCGGTTCGAACCCGCCCCCCAGCGCCTACGCGCTGCCAATTTGCGCTCACCTCGCGCAATCCCTCGTCGATACAGTGGAACGACGCCCGCGTGCCAGTGCGCACGCGGTCCAGCCACGACAATCCTCGAGACGCCCATGAGCACCACGAACTTCGTCGCCGTCAGCGACACCGTGCGCACCTTCGTTGCGCGTGACTTCGGCCTCTTCATCGACGGTGAAATGCAGCCCGCGCACACGGCCGCGCGGCTCGACGTGTACGACCCCGCGACGGGCGAGCGGCTCGCGACGGTCGCGGACGCCGACGCACACGACGTCGACCGAGCGGTCGCCAGCGCGAAGCACGCATTCGACACCCGCGTGTGGAGCGGCCTGCGTCCGGCCGACCGCGAACGCATCCTGCTGAAACTCGCCGACCTGATCGAACGCGACGCCGAAACGCTCGCGCAGCTCGAAACGCTGAACCAGGGCAAGTCGATCCACGTGTCGCGCGCAATCGAGGTCGGCGCGAGCGTCGAATACGCGCGCTACATGGCCGGCTGGGCGACCAAGATCACCGGCCAGACGCTCGACGTGTCGATCCCGTTCCCGCCCGGCGCGCGCTATACGGCCTATACGCGCAAGGAGCCGGTCGGCGTGGTCGCCGCGATCGTGCCGTGGAATTTCCCGCTGATGATCGCAGTGTGGAAGCTGATCCCCGCGCTCGCGTCCGGCTGCACGATCGTGTTGAAGCCGTCGCCGGAAACGCCGCTCACGGCATTGCGCCTGGCCGAGCTCGCACTCGAAGCCGGCGTGCCGCCAGGCGTGTTCAACGTCGTCACTGGCGGCCGCGTGTGCGGCGCCGCGCTCGCGAGCCACCCGTCGATCGCGAAGATCTCGTTCACGGGCTCGACCGCGACCGGCAAGCTGGTCGGTGCGGCGGCCGTGCAGAACATGACGCGCTTTTCGCTCGAGCTCGGCGGCAAGAACCCGATCGTGATGCTCGACGACATCGACGTCGCGCAGGCGCTCGACGGTGTCGCGGCCGGCGCGTTCTTCAACCAGGGGCAGGTGTGCGCGGCCGCTTCGCGCATCTATGTGCATCGCAGCAAGTTCGCGCAGCTCGCCGACGGCCTTGCGGGCGTCGCGCAGTCGATGAAGCTCGGCGCGGGCCTCGACACGACCGCGCAGATCAACCCGCTGGTGTCCGCGCACCATCGTGACAAGGTCGTCCAGCACATCGAAGGCGCGCGCCGCGCGGGCCTGACGTTCCTCGCGGGCGGCACGCCGGCCGATGACCTGCCCGGCTACTACGTGAAGCCGGCCGTGATCGCCGATCCGCATCCGGACAGCGCGATCGTGCGCGACGAAGTGTTCGGCCCGGTGATCGTCGTCGTGCCGTTCGACGACGCGGCCGACGCGGTGCGCCTCGCGAACGCGTCGCCGTACGGCCTCGCCGCGAGCCTCTGGAGCAACGACCTGAAGCGCGTGATGAACCTCGTGCCGCAGATCGAGGCCGGCACCGTATGGGTGAACTGCCATATTCCGCTCGACCCGTCGATGCCGTTCGGCGGCTACAAGCAATCGGGCATCGGCCGCGAATTCGGCCAGTACGCGATCGAAGGCTTCACCGAAACCAAATCCGTCTGCATCGCGCACTGACGCGCGGCATCAACCTCGAACGATCCGACAGTGGAGACTGCAATGAGCTACAACGAAGCGAAATTCTGGCACCCGATGCTGCACCCGAACGAGATGAAACAGCGCAAGCCGATCCGCATCGTGCGCGGCGACGGCTGCTATGTGTTCGACGAAGAAGGGCGGAAGCTCGTCGACGGCGTCGCGGGCCTGTGGAACGTGAACGTCGGCCATAACCGCCAGGAAGTGAAGGACGCGATCGTGCGCCAGCTCGACGAGCTTGAATACTTCCAGCTGTTCGACGGCATTTCGCATCCGCGCGCCGAAGAGCTGTCGAAGAAGGTGATCGACATGCTCGAACCGGAAGGGATGCGCCGCGTGCTGTACAGCTCGGGCGGCTCCGACTCGATCGAGACCGCGCTGAAGATCGCGCGCCAGTACTGGAAGGTGCGCGGCCAGGCCGACCGCACGAAGTTCATCTCGCTGAAGCAGGGTTATCACGGCACGCACTTCGGCGGCGCGTCGGTGAACGGCAACACGGTATTCCGCCGCAACTACGAGCCGAACCTGCCGGGTTGCTTCCACGTCGAGACGCCGTGGCTGTATCGCAACCCATTCACGCAGGATCCCGAAGAACTCGGCCGGATCTGCGCGGAGATGCTCGAGCGCGAGATCCAGTTCCAGAGCCCCGACACGGTGGCCGCGTTCATCGCGGAGCCGATCCAGGGTGCAGGCGGCGTGATCGTGCCGCCGGCCAACTACTGGCCGCTCGTGCGCGAGGTGTGCGACCGCTACGGCGTCCTGCTGATCGCCGACGAAGTCGTGACGGGCTTTGGCCGCAGCGGCAGCCTGTTCGGCAGCCGCGGCTGGGGCGTGCGCCCGGACATCATGTGTCTCGCGAAGGGGATCTCGTCGGGCTACGTGCCGCTCGGCGCGACGGTCGTGAACGCGCGGATCGAGGACGCGTTCGCCGCGAACGCCGATTTCGGCGGCGCGATCATGCACGGCTACACGTATGCGGGCCATCCGGTCGCCTGCGCGGCCGCGATCGCGAGCCTCGACATCGTCGTGAAGGAAGACCTGCCGGCCAACGCGGCGAAGCAGGGCGCGTATCTGCTCGAAGCGCTGCAGCCGTTCGCGGAACGCTTCGCGGCGGTCGGCGAGGTGCGCGGCAAGGGGCTGATGCTCGCGCTCGACCTCGTCGCGAACAAGGACACGCGCGAGCCGATCGACCCGCTCTCGGGCTATGCGAACGCGGTCGCGGAAGTCGCGCGCGAGAATGGCGTGCTGGTGCGCCCGGTCGGCACGAAGATCATCCTGTCGCCGCCGCTCGTGATCCAGCGCGAGCAGCTCGACCGGATCGTCGACGCGCTCGCGGCGGGCTTCGAGGCCGTGCCGTTCGCGTGATCGCGCGACGGCGCGCCGGCGGCGGGCAGCGCGGCTGCCGCCGGTTTGCCGATTTGGGCTATGACCGGATTATTTTGCCTGCGTATTTTTTCGACATCGGATCGACGTGTGATCGACAAGGAGCCCGGGTAACGAAGCGCCGAAGCGCCACCCCGGGCTGACCGCAAGGCAGGGAACCCGGGCCGCCGGCGAAGCGGCGGCCCGGTTCGACACTGGAAGGAGACAGGGATGTCGGGATGGTCAGGAGTTACCGGCGCAGCGGGCGACACGCCCGCCGGCACGCCGGCTGAAGCAGGCGGCGGCACGGCGCTGAAGGCGGGTGCGGTCGGCTTTCCGACCGCGCTGGCGAGCGCCGTCGGCCTCATCATGGCGAGCCCGGTGATTCTCACCGCGACGTCGGGCTTCGGGATGGGCGGCTGGGCGTTCGCGATCGCGATGATCATCGCGTTCGTGATGATGCAGGCGCAGGCGACGACCTTCTCCGAAGCCGCGGCGATGCTGCCGACGGCCGGCTCTGTTTACGATTACCTGTCGTGCGGGCTCGGCCGTTTCTGGGCGATCACCGGCACGATCTCCGCGTATTTCCTCGTGCACGTGTTCGCCGGCACGGCGGAAACGATCCTGAGCGGCATCATGGCGCTCGTCAATTTCGAATCGCTGAATGCCGCGTTCGAGAAGCACAACAGTTCGTGGCTCGTCGGCGTCGGCCTCGTCGTCACGTTCGCGATCACCAACATCATCGGCATCAAGGTGTTCAGCAAGCTCGAGATCGTGCTGACGGCCGGCATGTGGCTGTCGCTGATGATCTTCGGGATTCTCGGGCTCGCGGCCGCGCCGGCCGTGCATCTCGACGGCTGGTTCGGCGGCTCGGAAGTCGGCACGTCGGCGCCGGCCGTGCTGTCGCTGGTCGGGATGGCGATGTTCATGTTCGTCGGCTGCGAGTTCGTCACGCCGCTCGCGCCGGAAATGAAGGCGCCGGGCAAGACGATTCCGCGCGCGATGGCGCTGGGCCTCGTCGGCGTCGCGATCTGCATGTTCCTGTACGGCGCGGCGATCCGCCGTCAGGTCGCGAACGTGCCGGTGAGCCCCGACGGCCTCACGCACCTGCTCGACACGCCGGGCGCGATTCCCGCGTTCGCGCTGCAGGTGCTGGGCCCGTTCGGCCGCGTGTGGTTCGGCATCGCGTTCCTGTGCGCCGGCGCCGCGACGATCAACACGCTGATGGCCGGGCTGCCGCGCATCCTGTACGGGATGGCGATCGACGGCGCACTGCCGCGCTGCTTCGCGTACCTGCACCCGCGCTTCAAGACGCCGGTGGTCGGTATCGTCGCGGCGGCGATCGTGCCGATCTTCCACGCGTGGCTGATCAACGGCAATCTCGACAGCATCCTGCATCTCGTGCTCGCCGCGACCTGCGCGTGGGGCACCGCGTACCTGCTCGTCACCGCATCGGTCGTGATGCTGCGGATTCGTCGCCCGGACCTGCCGCGCCCGTACCGTTCGCCGCTGTTCCCGCTGCCGCAGATCGTGTCGAGCGTCGGCATCATCCTGGCGATCTGGTACATCACGCCGCCGGGCATGAACGCGCGCGACATCTACGTGCCGTTCGGCGCGATGCTCGGGCTCACCGCGCTGTACGCGCTGTTCTGGACGCTCGTCGTGCAGCGCCGGCATCCGTTCAAGCCGGTGCCGGTCGAGGAAGTGCTGCGCAACGAGCACGTCGCATCGTGAAGGCCGCGCTCGCCCGCTGGCGCGCGGCACCCGACGCGCCGCCGCCCGGCCATCGGCCCGGCGCGATCGCCGCGCGCGTGCTGGCCGACCTGCGCGCCGAGCGCGAGGCCGACGGGGCCGCCGGTCTGACGGCCCGGCTGCCGAACGGCGTGCGCGTGACCATCGGCGAGCGGGTCGAGCGCCAGTTCCTGATGCATACGGTCAGCGTGAAGGTGGCGGCCACCGCGCGCGGCCCGGCCGTGCAGGGCAGCGCGCGCGTGCGTCAGACCGGCTGGCTGCGCAGCACGGGTGTCGACGCGGTGGCCTTGCCGGGATGCGACCCCGGATTCGTCGATGCGGTGGCCGCGCTGGTCGCCGAACCGTCGCTGGCCGACGCGCTGCGGCCGCTGCACCTGACCGACTGTACGATCGATGCACGCGACGGCCGCTGGACGCTCGCGATCGTGCCGTTCGGCGGCAGCGAGGTCGTGAACCGGATGCCGTCGTTCCGCCGCTACGTTCGCCTGACGGGCGAGCAGGCTGCTGCATTGTCGGCGGCCTGTCTCGCGTTCGAAACCGCACTACGCAGGATTTTGCACGGGTAAGCTGTGGCGTTGCGCGCCGGGGAACCAGCGGCCGCGTTTAGGGGTTTTACCGGAGATGCCGATGCTGTTCCAGTCACGCTCACACGAAGACGTGCACGATCACGGGCTCGCGATCGCGGGCTGGCATCAGGTCTACCGCCAGATGACGCCGGGCCGCTTCAAGGGCACCGTCACGCAGGTGCTGTACGACGATTTCCACTTCTTCCGCGAAACGACCAACCGGCGTGTCGCGCAAACCGGGCTCGCGCCGGCCGGGCGCACGTCGCTCGCGGTGCCGCTGTCCGTGCCGCTCGCGGGTACGTTCCAGGGCCAGCCCGTCGACGGCTACGCGCTGCTCGCGCTGCGCGCCGGCGAGGATTTCGAATTCCACACGCCGGAAGGGATGGGGCTCGTCGGGATCAGCGCGGCGTCCGACATGGTCGACGAGCTGTGCGAAGCCGAATTCGGCGCATCCGGCGCACGCAAGCTGCGCCACGTGACGCGGCTGTCCGACGAGCAGGGCGTCGCGCTCGGTGTGCGGCTGTCGTCGCTGATCGACGATGCGCAGCGCAACCCGGGCCACCTCGAATACGCGGCCACCCGCAAGATGTTCCGCGACGCGATGCTCGGCATGTTTCTCGATGCGCTCGAGCAGGGCATCGGCGTCGAGCGCCGCGACATCACGCACGCCACCTACAGCGACATCGTGAGCCGTTGCGAGAAGCATCTGCGCGACCGCCCCGAGGAACCCGTCACCGTGCTCGAACTGTGCCGCGCGCTGCGCTGCAGCCGCCGCACGCTGCAAACGAGTTTCCAGCGCGTGGCCGACGTCACACCGGTCGGCTATCTGCGCACGATCCGGCTGAACGCGGTGCGCCGCTTGCTGCGCACGACGCCCGTGCAGCAGCTCGGCGTCGGCGAGGCCGCCGCGAGCTGGGGGTTCACGCACCTCGGCTATTTCGCGCGCGAGTATCGCGACCTGTTCGGCGAGCTGCCGTCGCAGACGACGCGCCCCGAATGACACGCGCGCGCCGCGACGGCGCCGCCGGGCAACGTCGCGGGCAACACATGCGACTGTTTGCCGATTTGCGATAGAGGTCCTGAATTTTCGCTGGATAGAGTCCTGTCACCCATATCGACAACTCCATCGATCTGCACTGCGAATCGATGACAACAGAGGGGCGGGACATGAAGATCGGACGACGACTGGCCGCGGCTGCGGCGACGCTGGGTTGCATGCACGCACATGCGCAGACCTCGGGCAGCGTGACGCTGTACGGCACCGTGGATACCGGCATCATCTATTCGACGAACCAGCAGTTCACGCGCGCCGACGGCAGCACGGGCGGCGGCCATGCGTGGCAGATGGGCGGCGGCAACCTCGTGCCGTCGCGCTTCGGTTTCCAGGGTGCCGAGCCGCTTGGCGGCGGGCTCAATGCGGTGTTCACGCTCGAGCAGCAGTTTCTGTCCGCGAACGGGCAGGCGCTGCAGGGCGGCACGGCCTTCAGCCGGCAGGCGTGGGTCGGGTTGCGCCAGGACGGCATCGGCACGCTCGGCCTCGGCCGCCAGTACGACTCGTACACCGACATGCTCGGCGCGTACGTGTCGAGCAACAACTGGTCGACGCCGTACGGCTCGCACCTCGGCGACGTCGACAACCTGAACGCCGCGTTCAACTTCAACAACGCGGTGAAGTTCACCAGCGCCGATTTCAACGGTCTCACGTTCGGCGGCACCTTCAGCTTCGGCGGGCAGGCCGGCGATTTCTCCGCGAAGCGCGGCTATGCGGTCGCCGCGACGTACACGCGCGCGCCGGTCGCGTTCTCGGTCGGCTACCTCGACCTGCACCAGCCGCTCGACGCGGCGCTCGGCGGCGCGACCGGCTATATCGGCGATTTCGCGTGCAGCAACCCGGGCGCGATGGTCTGCCTGTTGCAGGACGCCGGCTCGATGCGCGCGTTCGGCGCGGGCGGCTCGGTCACGTTCGGCGACGCGACGATCGCGCTCACCTATACGCATACGCGCCTCGGCGACAGCCGCTATTTCTCGACCGCCGCGCAGCCGCGCACGCAGGCGTTCACGTTCGATATCGGCGAGGTGAACGCCACGTACATGTTCACGCCCGCGCTGCAGGGCGGCGTCGCCTATATCTTCAACGCCGTGCATACCGACGGGCGCGGCACGACGCGGTTCCACCAGGTGAACGTCGGCACGAACTACAGCCTGTCGAAGCGCACGGCGCTGTATGCGGTCGCGATCGGCCAGATCGCGAGCGGGAAGGGGCTCGGCACCGACGCGGACGGCAACGCGGTGAACTACGCGCAGATCCCGGTGCTCGCGAACAGCAATTCGAGCCGGCAACTGGCGGTGATGGCTGGCATTCGTGTGAACTTTTAAGCGGGGGGCGTGGGACACGGCGCGCGGAACGCGGGCGGCCGGCGACGCGCAACGAGCGGCGAGCAGCAGGTGGGTGGCGGGCGGCCGGGTTGCCGCCCGACTCGCTGTGGCAAGCGCTCGGCAGGCGCCGCGCACCGGTGATCGCCGTGTGCCATAAATCCTTAACGATCGGCGTGAACAATGGCGTTCGCAACAGGCGGCCAGACGCATCTCCCGCGTTGCACACGTGTGCAACGCCTGGCCGTCCCGCCACCACGCCGAACGAGAGAGACCTCATGACCTTGCTGAGCCGCCTGCGCGCGCTGTCCGCCGCCCTTGCGCTGTCCTTCGCCGCCACGCACGCCGTTGCCGCGGATCTCGTCATCGCAGGCCGCGACGACATTTACGGCAAGGGGCTGGCCGACGCCGTCGCCGGCTTCAACAAGCTGCACCCGGGCACCGAGATCGAGCTGCTCAAGCTGCCGAACGCGAACCTGTACCAGAAGCTCAAGCTGTCGATGCGCGAAGGCACCGGTGCATACGACCTCGTGATGATGGATGACACGTGGGCGCCCGAATTCATCGGCAACGGCTGGTTGAAGCCGCTGCCCGCGTCGCTTGCCGACACCGATCTCGTGCCGTCCACCGTCGCGCTCGGCCGCAACGCGGCCGGTGCGCTGTACGCGCTGCCGATCGTCGGCAACGTCGAAATGTTCGCGTACCGCAAGGACCTGCTCGCGAAGTACAAGCTGCAGCCGCCGCGCAACTGGGACGACGTGCTGAAGATCGCGCAGACCGTCGGCGGCGCGGACAAGAGCGTGTCGGGCGTCGTGTTCCGCGGCACGAAGGGCAACCCGGTCGTGACGGGCTTCCTGCCGATCCTGTGGGCCTATGGCGGCGACGTGTTCGACCGTGCCGGCAACGTGACGATCGATTCGCGCGAAGCGCAGGCCGCGCTGAAGACCTTCCTCGCGCTGAAGGCATCCGCGCCGAAGGACGTCGACGTTTATGGCGCGGCCGAAGTACGCGACGCGCTGCAGCGCGGCACGGCTGCGCAGTCGATCGAGGTGTGGCCGGCGTGGGTGCCGGCGCTCGACGATCCGAAGCAGTCGCGCGTCGTCGGCCAGATCGCGCTGCAGCCGCCGCCCGGGCAGACCGCGGGCCCGGCGCCGATGCTCGGCATCTGGCAGATGGGCATCCCGAAGGACGCGCCGCACGCGAAGCTCGCGCAGGATTTCCTCGCGTACCTGACCGCGCGCGACACGCAGACGCGCCTCGCCGGCATCGGCATTCCGCCGACCCGCCGCAGCGTGTTCAACGATCCGGCGCTGGTGCGCCAGTATCGCTGGTATCCGGATCAGCTGAAGGCGCTCGAAGCCGGCCGTGCGCGGCCGCGCGTGAACGACTGGCAGCAGGTCGAGAGCATTCTCGGCGACCAGCTGCAGCTCGCGCTGACCGGGCAGGCCGCGCCCGACGCCGCGCTGCGCCAGGCGCAGCAGAAGATCGCGCAGGCGACGGCCGCGGCCGGCAAGTGACCGCGCGCCTCGAACCCTCGCCGGAACACAGCGCATGAAAGCCTTCGGCCGCAGCCTGCCGTTCGTCGCACTGCTCGGGCCCGCGCTGCTGGTGCTCGCCGCGCTCGCGCTGTATCCGGTCGCGCAGGTGCTGATCGATTCGTTCTGCCGGGTCGACTACTCGGCCGGCCGGCGCGCGTTTGCCGGGCTCGCGAACTATCGTGCGGTGCTCGGCGACGACGCGTTCACGGCCGGCTTCGGCAACACGCTGCGCTTCACGATCGTCGCGTCGCTCGCCGAAGTCGCGCTGGGCTTCGGCCTCGCGCTGCTGTTCGTGCGCGCGTTTCCGGGGCGGCGCATCGCGCTGCCGCTCGCGATCCTGCCGATGATGCTGTCCACGCTCGTGTGCTCGGCGATCTGGCGCAACTGGCTGAACTTCGACGGCTTCCTGAACGCGCTGCTCGCGGCGTTCGGCGTCGAAGGTGTGCGCTGGCTGTCCGATCCGCATCTCGCGCTGTGGTCGCTCGCGCTCGTCGACGTGTGGCAGTGGACGCCGATGGCGTTCCTGATCGTGCTCGCCGGGCTGCAGTCGATCCCTCAGGAACTGTACGAAGCCGCGCGCACCGACGGCGCGAGCGAATGGCAGTGCCTGCGCGACATCACGCTGCCGCTCGCGGCGCCGCAGATCGGCCTCGCGTTGCTGCTGCGTTCGATCGACACGTTCAAGCTGTTCGACAAGGTCTATGCGCTGACGGGCGGTGGCCCCGGCAACGCGACGCAGACGCTGTCGACCTACATCTACGATACGGGCTTCCGCTTCTTCAACGTCGGCCCGGCGAGCGCCGCGTCGGTGCTGATGCTCGCGGCGTCCGCGCTGCTGGTCTCGGGGTACGTATGGCAGACGGTTCGCAAGCGGCGCGCATGACGGCGCAACCCGCTCGCATCACGGGCGCGCGAACGGGCGCCGCATTCGGCCGCGCGATGCCGTGGGCATTGCGCATCGCCGCGCTCGCGCTGTTGCTGCTGCCGTGCCTGTGGATGGCTGGCGCGGCGTTCATGCCGACACTCGAACGGCTCGATCATCCGTTGCGGATCTGGCCGGCCGCGCCGACCTTCGAGCATTTCGCCTCGGTGTGGTCCAACGGCATCGGCGCGCCGCTGTTCAATTCGCTGCTGGTCGGCTTCGGCACGACGCTGCTCGCGCTGGCGCTCGCGTTTCCGGCCGCGTACGCGCTCGTGCGATTGCGGTTTCCGGCGCGGCTCGACCTGCTGTTCCTGGTGCTCGTGCTCGCGTTGAAGCTGATGCCGCCGATCACGATCGCGGTGCCGCTGTTCGCGCTCGCGAAGCGGCTGCACCTGCTCGATTCGACGCTCGGCCTGATGCTCGCGTACCAGATCTACGCGCTGCCGATGGCGATCTGGATGCTGCTCGCGTTCGTGCGCGACGTGCCGATCGAATACGAGGAAGCCGCCTGCATCGACGGCGCGGGGCTTGCTCGACGCCTCGTACAGATCGTGCTGCCGCTGTGCGCGCCGGGGCTGATCGCAACCGCGATCTTCGTGTTCATCGCCGCGTGGAACGAATTCCTGATCGCGCTGCTGTTCGTGTCGACGCCGAGCCGCTTCACGCTGCCGCTCGCGATTGCCGGCTACGTGACGGAGAACGGCATTGACTGGGGCGACCTGATGAGCGCGGGGCTGATGGCGTCGCTGCCCACGCTGGCCGTGGCCGGCTATGTGCAGCGCTACCTGTTGCGCGGGTTCGCGGGCGGGCTGAAGTGACGCGCGGCGCTGCCGCGCCCGATTTCCCCTGGTTATGCGCAGCTGGCCCGCACCACCTGCGTGACCGGCACGATGCGCGTGCGCGACGGGCCGTCGAACGTCTGCATCCGGTCGGCGAGCAGATCGATCGCCGCGTACGCGAGGCCGCGCGTGTCCTGCCGCAGCGTCGTGAGCCGATACGCGTCGTATTCGGCGGCCGGGATGTCGTCGAAGCCGATCACGCGCACGTCGTCCGGTACGCGCAGCCCGAATTCGCTGCGCGCCACGTCGATCACGCCGAGCGCGAGCAGGTCCGACGAGCAGAACACGCCGTCGGGCCGCTTGCCGTTCGCGAACAATTGCCGTGCGGCTGCGACGCCGCTTGCGTGGGTGTCGGACGGCGTGTCCAGCACGTGTGCGAGTGTCGCGTCGAATGCATCGCCGCACCCGATCGCTTGCTCGAACGCGGTAGCACGCGACTGTGCGCTGTAGCTCGCGCCGCGCGGCCCGACGAACGCCAGCCGGCGCGCGCCGGCCCGCACGAGCCGCTGCGCCGCATGAACGGCGCCCGCCGCGTTGTCGCTGACGACGATGTCAGCGCCCGGCAGGTTCGCCTCGCGGTTGATCATCACGACCGGAATCCGGTGCTCGAGATACTGCTGCGCCACCGACAGCGGCGGCGATGCGGACGTCATCACGAGGCCCGCGATCCGGTAGCTGAGCAACTGTTCGAGCGATTGCCGGACCTGGCGCGGATCTTCCGCATTGGTCACGAGCGGCGTGAGCGCGCGCTGCCCGAGCGCGGCCATCAGGTCCGACAGCAGCCGTGCGCGAAACGGATTCTCGAACCCGGCCGTCACGACGCCGATCATGCTGCTCCGCTGCGTGATCATGTCGCGCGCGATCAGGTTGACCTGGTAGCCGAGCGCGCGCGCGGCGACCATCACGCGTTCACGCGTCTGCGGGGCGATACTCGCTGTCGGCGAGAACGCGCGCGACACCGCGGAGCGCGACACGCCGGCGCGCGCCGCGACATCCGACGCCGTGACCCACGGCTTTCTTTCCTTGTCATTCATCGATTCATGATCCCTTCGAGCCACGATACGTGCACGCCGCCCGCCGACTGGATGTCGGCGCTCGACGATGCGCGACTGCTGCATACGCTGACCCTACCGGGCAGCCATGACACCTGTGCGTATACCGTCGACGACGGGCTCGTGCGCACCCAGCGTGCGCCGCTCGATGCCCAGCTCGCGCATGGCGTGCGGCTGCTCGACATCCGCTGCCGGCACGTGTGCGATGCGTTCGACATCCATCACGGCGGTATCGCGCTTGGCATGACGTTAGACGACGTGCTGGCAACCTGTGCGCGTTTTCTCGAAGCGCATCCGCGCGAATGCATCGTAATGTCGGTGAAGGATGAATGGCCGGCCCACGCGTGCACGCGCAGTTTCGATGCGACGTTCGACGCGCATCGTGCGCGGCATCCGCGTCTGCGCTGGCATGCCGGCGGCACGCTGCCCACGCTCGGCGACGTGCGCGGCGCGATCGTGCTGCTGCGGCGTTTTCGCAGCAGCCGGCCGCTCGGCATCGACCTGACCGCGTGGCCCGACAACGCGACCTTCACGATCGATCATCCCGACGGCGCATTCGTGATCCAGGACGAATACCGCGTGCCGGTGGCCGCGTCGATCGGCTGGAAGTGGCGCGCGATCGACACGCTGCTGACGGACCTGCCGTCGCCGGACAGCGGCCGCTGGGCGATCAACTTCTGCAGCGGGACCGGGATGGGCGCGAATCCGTCGGTGGTCGCGCACGGCGACGGCAGGGTGCGGGGCATTCATGCGCGGCTGGCCGAGCGGCTGCGCGAGCAGCCCGGCCCGTATGGCACGATGCTGCTCGACTTCTGCGATGACGACGACTGGGCGCTGGTGCGCGCGCTGATCGCGTGCAACGACCATGTGCCGGCGCCGGGCGTCTGGCGCAAGACGTTTCGCTGTTAGCGCAGATTCGCGCTGAAGAACGCGAGCGCCTTTGCATCGAGCGTTTCGTGGAAGGCCGCGCGATCGAATCCCTTCGCATCGGTACAGACTTCAGGCGAGACCTGCGCCAGTTGGTCGGAGCACGGCGCGAGAAACGCGAAATGCGCGGAATTCGGCACGACGTGGAATTCCGGCCGTTGCGGCAGCATGCCGGCCAGCGCGGGGACCGTTTTCGGCTCCACGCCGTCGCCGCCCGCTTCGGAACCCCACAGCTGGATCGGCGCGTGCACGTCCTTCGGCGTATCGGCGGTCGGGAATTCGTTCAGCGGGTCGGCGATCACGTAGGCCTTGATCCGCGGATCGTGCGTCAGCGGCTGGCGCGGCAGGTCATGATCGCGGATCTGCTTGCAGATCAGCCAGGTCGGGTCCGGGCAGGCCACGTGCGCGTGGACGAAATCCGGATTGGCGCCGGCCAGCACGAGGCCCGTATAGCCGCCGCGCGAAAAACCGAAGAAGCCGATCCGGGCAGGATCGACATGCGCGGCGTCGGGCCCGTTGGCCAGCATGTAGTCGACCAGGCGCTTGATGTCCTCCGGCCGCTCGACCAACTCGCGCAGGTCGGCCGCGCGGCTCATGTCGGTATGCGTGTCGCCGGGATGGTTGATCGCCGCGACGACGTAGCCCGCGTCGGCGAGCGTTTCGGCGAGGTCGTGATGCCCGAAGTACGTGCCGGCGTGGCCGTGCGAAATCACGATGAGCGGCAGCTTGTCGCCGACGGTCGGGCAGTTGCGTTGCCCTTTCAGCAGGAACGGGCCGATCGTGAGCGACTGCGCGGGCGCCGCGCACGGCGTCCAGATGACCGCGCGCAACTCGGGGCCGGCCGCGTCGGCAGGGATGGTGACGAACTTGAGGCCGGCCGCATGTGCGACCGTGGCGGAAAGACAGAGCAGGGCAGCCGAGAGCCAGGTCTTCATGTCGATTCCCCGGGGCAATGGATGGGGCGCGGCGCGACGTGCGCCGGACGGAGGCGCTCAGCGCGTCGCGATCATCACCGCCGCACCGGCCATCGCGGTCGCGCTCGTGCGGTTGGCGAATCGCTTCGCGCGCGCCGACGTCAGGAACGCTCGTGCGCGTGATGCCAGCAGCGACCAGAAGCAGTCGGCAAGGATCAGGACCGCGAGCATCGTGCCGACCAGCTCGGCCCACGCAGTGACACCGACGTGCGAGAGATCGACGATCGTCGGCAGCAGCGCGAGATAGAACACCATGATCTTCGGATTGCCGAGCGTAACGAGCATTCCCGCGACGAACATGCGCCACGGCGACTGGCCGCGCGGCAGGTCGTCGTCGCCGGTCGCGGTCGGCGCGGTCCACATCTTCCACGCGAGGAACAGCAGGTACGCGACGCCGAGCAGCTTCAGCACGATCAGCCCGGCAGCGAACGTGCGCGCGAACGCGGACAGCCCCGCGACCGCGAGCGTGAGCCACAGCGCTTCGCCGAGCCACATGGCCGCGAGGAACGGCAGCACGTCCCGCACGCCGTTCGTCAGCACGCGCGCGACCAGCGCGGCGACGCTCGGCCCGGGCGTGCCGGCGGTGACGAGCAGGGTGACGGCGAAGACGGCGAGCGCGGACAAAGCCATGACGAACCTCGTGGGGGGCGTTCGAAACGTATGAGGTTTCGATTATAGTGACGGCCGTTCCAGACTGCCTGCCTGAATTGCCGTGATGACTGCATCGATCCTGATCCGTCCCGCCACGCGGGAAGACGCGGCCGCGATGGCCGCCGTCGAAGTCGCCGCCGCGCAGCGGTTCCGCGAAATCGGCATGACCCGCATCGCCGAGGGAGAGCCGACCGATGCGGCGGCCGTGCTCGTGCGCATCGACGATGGTCGCGCGTATGTGGCGGTCGATGAGCAGGGGGCGTGCGTCGGATTTGCGTTCTACCGGCTGCTCGATGCGCAGCGGCTTTACCTGGAAGAACTGGATGTTGCGCCGTCGCACGCTGGACAGCGGATCGGCGCGCGCCTGATCGAACAGGTGACGGCGCGCGCGGCGCAGGAGGGGATCGCGGAGATCGTGCTGTCGACGTTTCGCGACGCGCCGTGGAATGCGCCGTACTACGCGCGCCTCGGTTTCAGCATCGTCGACGACGCCACGCTCGACGACACGCTGCGCGCGATCCGCGCGCACCACGTCGCGCTCGGGCTCGACGAGACGCAGCGCGTGTTCATGCGGGCGGACGTGCGCCGCTGAACACGCGCTGCCGGGCCGTCAGGCCGCGTCGCTCAGCGCCGGGTAATCGGTATAACCCGTTTCGCCTTCCGCGTAGAACGTTTCCGGCACCGGCTTGTTGAGCGGTGCGCCAAGTTCGAGGCGGCGCGGCAGGTCGGGGTTCGCGATGAACAGCTTGCCCCATGCGATCGCGTCGGCGTTGCCGCTTGCGAGCGCGGCCTGTGCGGTGTCGAGCGTGAACTGCTCGTTCGCGATCAGCGGGCCGCCGAACGCTTCCTTCAGGCGCGGGCTCAGATGGTCGCCCGAATACGACTCACGCGTGAAGATGAACGCGATCTTGCGACGGCCGAGTTCGCGCGCGACATAACCGAACGTTGCCGCCGGATCGGAATCGCCCATCGTGTGCGCGTCGCCGCGCGGGGCAAGGTGCACGCCGACGCGGCCGGCGCCCCACACGTCGATCGCCGCATCGACCACTTCGAGCAACAGGCGTGCACGGTTCTCGATCGGGCCGCCGTACGCATCGGTGCGGTGGTTGGTGCTGTCCTGCAGGAACTGGTCGAGCAGGTAGCCGTTCGCGCCGTGGATCTCGACACCGTCGAAGCCGGCCGCTTTCGCGTTCTGTGCCCCCTTGCGGTACGCGGCGACGATGCCCGGGATTTCGTCGAGCTCGAGTGCGCGCGGCGTCACGTACGGACGCTGCGGACGCACGAGGCTCACGTGGCCGCCCGCGGCGATCGCGCTCGGCGCGACCGGCAGGTCGCCGTTCAGGAACACCGGGTCGGAGATCCGGCCGACGTGCCAGAGTTGCAGCACGATGCGACCACCGGCCGCATGCACGGCCTGCGTCACCTGTTTCCAGCCCTCGACCTGCTCGTCGGACCAGATGCCGGGGGTATCGGCGTAGCCGACGCCTTGCGGTGTGACCGACGTTGCCTCGGTAATGATCAGGCCGGCCGTCGCGCGCTCGGCGTAGTAGCGGGCCATCAGTGCGTTCGGCACGCGCGTCGCACCGGCACGGGAGCGGGTGAGCGGCGCCATCACGATGCGGTTCGGCAGGGTCAGGTCGCCGAGGGTGACGGGATCGAACAGGGTGGGCATGGCAAATAACCTCTTCACGAAAGGCGGGAAACCGTCGCGTCATGGGCGACAGCGCTCCGCATGGCCGGTTCGGCCGTGTTGACTAGAGTTCGCGGCGCAGGGCGTCGTGAAATGCGTCGATGACGGCCTCGTTGCGCTGAAAGAACGCCCACTGGCCGATCCGTGTCGACGTCACGAGCCCCGCGCGCTGGAGCGTCGCGAGGTGCGCGGAAACGGTCGACTGCGACAGCCCGCAGCGCGCGTCGATCTGGCCCGCGCAGACGCCGTGTTCGTACGGCAGCGTCTGGTTCGGGAAATGCTCGCCCGGCGTTTTCAGCCAGTTGAGGATTTCCCGGCGCACGGGGTTCGAGAGCGCTTTCAGGATCGCGTCGATGTCGAGTTCGGTTGGCATGAAGGGGTGTGGCGTTTCGGTCGGGCAACAAGGTATCGTCGATGGGCGAATCTTATATCGGAAGTTGACGATATGATTGAAAGCACTGCTGGCAATGGGGTTGATAGCTGTCGACAGGGAAAAAGGGTCGCACTTGGGGAAAGTATTTCCTTTCAAATGCTTTCTGATCGGGGCGAAAATCCACTTAATGGCGGCAGGCTGAATGACCTGATTCTGGCGCTTTCCCCGTGGATGACACCCGATGAAGAGCGGAGCACGGATGAACTTGGCGTCGACTGCACGGGTGGCTCAACAACCGTGTAGGTGGCCGTTCCGCGTTGCTCATTGCCGTGGCGGAGCGCGCGTTGGAAGAAAACCGCGAGTACATGGACGCGGCCTATGCATCCGATGGCGATGTGAAGACGAAACTACGTTGTATGGCAACTGCGTACGCGCGGTTCGCCAAGGCGCGCCCGCATCAATTCCGTATCCTTGTCGAGCCACCGAATGAGCCGGAAGCGCTCGCGCAGCATTGCTGCCCTGATCGGACAGCAAAACGCCAAATTGGCCGCATTGATCAGCCGCGGTATCGACGAAGGGTGGGTGCTTGCAGACGTCGGGCCGGAGCACGCCTCGACGGCGTTGTGGGCAATGATGAATGGCGTTATCAGCCTGATGTGGCGCCCCCGATAGCCTTTGACTGGATGTCGATCACATCGACGATCGACTGCGTACCGCGATCTCATTGTTGACCGGCGGTATCAAGAGGCGGGGCGATTGACGTTTTGGGCCCAGGGAACACCTGGCGACTGCAAAAGCGTCCAGCAGTTCTCAACTGGTCTGCCGTCAGGTGACCTTGCAAGCAAGTGGCGCCCGCACGCCAAGGGCTTCCTTTCGGTCAGTTTCGCTTCACGTCACTTCCGGGCTTCGGCTCGGAAGTTGGATAGTTATCACGAAGGCGTGAACCGCAGGTACGTCACTCTTCCAGAACGGACGTTCAACTTGGCTGCCTTTGCTAAGTACGGCATCTCGGCCGAGCGCTACATCGATCCGCCGCGACTCGGCCGTGATTGATTTAAGACGTCCGTCGCAGCGGTGGACGGCCCTGCATGATCCGCTCGATCGCGGCCGCGATGTGGGGTTCGAACGGTGGTGATGCGGATGCAATGCGCTGAGTCATGTGAGCCTCGTGCCTGAGACGATGCATGCGTGGAAGCGTAGGCTTGGTGCTTTAAAAAGTAAAGCAGGGTAGAGGTGCGATTCAAGCAATTGACGCCGTCTGGCGATTGCTTTAAAAAGTACAGCATGACCACACCAAAAATCGGACAGCGCGTTCGCGGATCGAAGACGGGACGACCCATCATGGTCGTGCTGGATTTGCTCGGGCGGCGCACTGCGTTGCGCATCCTGTGGGAACTGCGCGGCGAGCCGCTCACGTTCCGCGCACTGCAGGAAGCCTGCGAAACGAACGCGCGCCTGCTCAACACGCGGCTGGCCGAGCTCAAGGCGTCGGGCCTCGTCGAGCATGGCGAGGGCGGCTACTGCATGACGGCCGAAGGCCGGCGGCTCGAAGCGGCGCTGCAGCCGTTGCTGGGGTGGGCAAGACAATGGGCGAAGCGCGATCCGGACGGGCTGGACGCGGCCGATCGCGAGCAATCCGGTCAGCCACGCTGATCGCTCCGTGCGCGGGCCCGCATCGCAACGTCATTCCAGGTCATGCGTCGGGCATGGTCCATGTTTGCCTGAGGAGTCCTTTCATGCGTGTGCGTGCCGTCATATTCGACTTCGACCTGACGCTGGCGGATTCGTCCGCGGCGATCATCGAATGCACGGAATACGCGTTGCATCGGCTTGGTGCAGCCGGCGCGACACCTGCGCAGATCGGTGCGGTGATCGGGCTGACACTGCCGCAGATGTTCCACGCGTTGACGGGCGAAACCGAACCGGCGCGGACCGACGCGTTCGCGCGGCATTTCGTGGCGCGTGCCGACGCGATCATGGTGCCCGGTACCCGCATCTATCCCGAGGTGCCGCCGCTGTTTGCCTGGTTGCGGGCGCAAGGGCTCGCCGTCGCGATCGTGTCGTCGAAGTTTCGCTACCGGATCGAGGCGATTCTCGAGCGTAACGGGTTGCAGTCACTCGTCGACGTGCTGATCGGCGGGGAAGACGTGCAGCGTCACAAGCCGGATCCCGAAGGGCTCGTGCAGGCACTGGCGCGGCTCGATCTGCCGGCACACGCTGCGGTCTATGTCGGCGACCACGCAGTGGACGCACAGGCGGCCGAGCGCGCCGGCGTGGCGTTCGTCGGCGCGGTAAGCGGGATGACGTCATTCGACGAATGGGCGCGTGCGGGCAAGCAGGCGGTCGCGACGCATATCGGCGACCTGGCCGCGATCGTGCAGCACATGCAGCGCGATCCGGGCCACGCGGGCGGCCCGCACGATGCCTGACGCCGGATTCGGGAGCCGCACGATGCCGCGCCACGTGAACCATCTCCGCTGGAAGATCGTCGCGTTTCTGCTCGCGCCGCTGACCTTCGTGATGACGCTCGATCGTGCGGCGATGGCCGTGGCCGCACCGACGATCCAGGGCGAACTCGGCCTGTCGATCGTCGAGATGTCGATGATCCTGACGATTTACTTCTGGGCCTATGCAATCGGCCAGATTCCGGCGGGGCGCGCGGCCGAACGCTTCGGCTCGCGCGGCGTGCTGTTCGGCACGAGCACGCTGTGGTCGCTGATGATGATCGTCACGCCGTTCGGCAATGCGTTTGCCTGGCTGTTCGGTTGCCGGCTGGTGCTCGGCGGCGCGCAGTCGGCCGACTGGTCGAGCAGCGTCGTCGCGCTCAAGCGCTGGTTTCCGGCCGGCGAGCGCGCAAAAGGCAACGCGGCGCTGCTCGCGGGACTGTATCTGGGCCCGATCGTGTCGGCGCCGCTCACGGCATGGACGATCGTCCATTTCGGCTGGCATGCCGTCTTCTACGGATTCGGCGCGCTCGGCCTGCTGCTGGGTGCGATCTGGTGGTTCGGTTACCGCGATGCGCCGGCGTCGCATCCGTTCATCACGCAGGCCGAGGCGGACTACATCGCGGCCGGCCAGCCACCCGGCCACACCGCCGTGTCGGGTTCGCTCATGCATTGCCTGCGATTGGGACGCTTCTGGATCTTCGGCATTCAGTATTTCCTGCTCGTCCTGATCCAGAGCTTCTACACGGTGTGGCTGCCGACCTACCTGATGCGTGCGCGCGGACTGTCGCTGAAGGCGATGGGGATGGTCGCATCGCTGCCGTGGGTTGCCGTGTTCGTGGCGGTATTCGTCGCCGGCACCGTCAGCGACCGGTTGCTGAAGAAGACGGATTCGATCTACTGGGCACGCACGCCGGTCGCGGTTGCGGGATTCGTCGTGAGCGCGCTGGCGCTGGTCGCCGCGTCCCGCGCGGAGGCGATGGCCGCGGTGATCGCGCTGCTGTGCCTGTCGTTCGCGGCCGTCGGGTTCGTGCAGGTCGTCGTCTGGTCGGCCGCGCAGGATCTCGGGCGGCCGTTCGCCGGCGTGATGTCGGGCTGGACCAACGTGTGGGGCGCGTTGTCGAACGTCGCGGGCCCGATGGCGCTCGCGCTCGTCGTCAAGGTCACAGGCAGCTGGGGCAGCGGGATGTTCGTGATCGGTGCCGCGGCCGCTTGCGGCGCGGTGCTGTGGCTGTTCGTCCATCCCGAGCGCCCGTTGCTCGCCGTGGCAGCGGGCGACGAGCCACCGGCGGCAGGGGGCCGGAACACGCCGCGCCGCGATGCGCATGAAACCCGCGCCGACGCCGGGCGGGTTTCCGAGCCGGCCGACTGAGCCGTATTACGCAACGGGCCGGCAGCGCGCGACGGATTCTGCGACCATCGCCGTTGAAGTCATATCCGCCACTCGATCCGTCGCCATGTCACTCATTTCCGTTGCCTTTGCAAGCATCCGGCGCTCACGTGTGTTGCCGGCCGCCCGGACCCTGGCGTTCGCGATTCCGTTCGCGGCAGCCATCGGCGTCCTGGGTGGCGCGCGTCCGGCCGAAGCCGTCACGCCCACCCAGCGCGAACGTCTGGAAGCGCCGGTGAAGGCAGTCGCCGACCAGCGCCTGACCGTCGACACGCCGCAGGGCAGCGCGATGTTGCCCGTCTACGCCGACCATCCCGTCGACAAGGCGGCACCCGACGTCACGCGTGTGTTCATCGTGATTCACGGCACGCTGCGCAATGCCGACGCTTATTACGCATCGGGGCTCAAGGTCGTCGAGAAGGCCGGTGCGGCGGGCCAGGGCACGATGGTCGTCGCACCGCAATTCCTGACGCGCGCCGATACGCGTGCATTTTCGCTGCTCGCGCCGACGCTCGCATGGACCCAGGAAGGATGGAAGGGCGGCGAACCGGCCCGGCAGCCAGCCCCGATCAGTTCGTTCACCGCACTCGATGCACTGCTCGCGCATTTCGCCGACCGCGGCCTGTATCCCGCGTTGTCGACCGTGGTCGTGATCGGCCATTCCGCCGGCGCGCAGTTGCTGCAGCGTTACGCGGTGGCCGGCCATGAAGGCGATGCGCTGGAGCGGGCTGGCATCGCGGTGCGCTATGTGGTCGCGAACCCGTCGAGCTACCTGTATTTCGACGACGAACGGCCGGACGGCCAGGCGATCGCAGACGGAACCTGCTCGAGCGCGACCCAGTGGAAATACGGGCTGAAGTCGGCCCCGCCTTACGTTGCGTCGCAGGACGTGCGCGATCTTGAAACACGCTATGTCGCACGTCATGTCGTGTACCTGCTCGGCCAGGCCGACACGAACCCTTACACCCACTTCATCGACCGCTCATGCGCGGCCATGGCGCAAGGCCCGTACCGGCTCGCACGCGGGCTCGCGTATTTCGACTATCTGAAGAAGCGGCATCCTGACGATCTCGCGCAGCAGGTCGTCGAAGTGCCGGGCGTCGGGCATGACGGCCTCGGCATGTTCACGTCCGCCTGCGGGCTGGCCGTGCTGTTCGGGCAGGCATTGCCCCAATCGTGTCCGGTCGTTGCCGGCACGGCGTCCGACATGCGCGCGGCTACGTCGTTCGGCTCCCCGCGCCTAACGGCGTGGCGATGGCCGAGGTGAATGCGGCCGGCCGGGCCCGCCTTCAGGCCGCCGGGCGCGTGTAATCGTGCCGGTGCCGTCGGCGCGAGATCGGGGCGCCGCGCGTCATGCCGGGTCTTCCGTGATCGGCGGCCCGCTGGCGTCGAATACCGTCAGGCCTTCCGTCGGGTCCGTCGGTATCTCCCACGGACGCGCCGCGATGGCCCGTCGTGCGGCCTCGTAGCCGGCCTGCCGGCGGGCCGCGATGCCGGCTGGCGTGAAATCGATGTCCTTGAACTGATTGTCGTCGGCGAGTCGCGGCGCCGCGAGCTTGATCAGATGCATCGTGGTTTCGCATCCCCACGCGGCGAGCCGGCGCACGGCCGGCGACGCGCGTTCGGCCTCCGGCACGTACCGGGCCAGCTCGCGGATCACGTGGCGCAGCCGGTGGATCTGCTGTTGCCGCGCGATGTGGCTGTCGGTGCGGCTCGCGTACTGGATGTCCTTCTGCCGCTCCGACACCTGCCAGATGCTCTCGGGCTCGGGGCCGGCCGGGTTCCACATCTGGACCGAGAAGATGATCGAGCTGCGGCGCGGATTGTCGTCGAGCACGACCTCGACCGGCGTGTTCGAATACACGCCGCCGTCCCAGTACGGCTCGCCGTCGATCCTGATCGCCGGGAACGCGGGCGGCAGCGCGCCGGAGCTCATGATGTGCTCGAGCGCCAGTCGCGTATCGCGTGAATCGAAATAGCGCATCGTGCCCGAGCACGCATTGACCGCGCTGACGGTCAGGCGCGGGTGGCCCGCGTTCAGCAGGTCGGGATCGATCAGCGACGCCAGGGTGTCGCGCAGCGGCGCGATCCGGTAATACGACGCGCGATCGACGCCGAGGCGGACCATCGGCCCGAGCCACGAGGCCGGATTGGGCTGGAAGAATCCCGCGATGCCGCCGCCGATGATCATCAGCTCGGCCAGCGTCCGGTTCCAGCCGGGCAGCAGCGGTGCAGTGTCGAAACGGGTCCGTTCGGTCACGCGCCGCCAGAATGCCGACAGCTTCTCGTAACGCTGCGCCGGCGGGTTCCCGGCGATCAGCGCCGCGTTGATCGCGCCGATCGACGTGCCGACCACCCAGTCGGGCCGGATGCCGGCTTCGTCCATCGCCTGAAAGACGCCGAGCTGGAATGCGCCCAGTGCGCCGCCGCCCTGGAGCACGAGCACCACTTGCCCGGGAAGATCCATGGGTGCCGGCTGGCTCGCGGTCATGGCTGGCCTCGCTGCGTGTGAGGGTGGGTCGGGTTCGAACGGTTCGATCCAGTTTAGGCGATCGACGGCGCAGGGCCGCCCGCAGTGCAACGGGCGGCCCCGCTTGATTCGACGCCAGACCCTTCCGACCCTCGAGCGCGTGTCGTGACGCGCCGCGTCATTCGACCGTGATGGTCTCCTTCATGTACGGGTGAATCCCGCAGAACACCTTGTAGACGCCCGGCTTGTCGAAGCGGAACGCGTACGTTTCGTCCTGGTCGAGCGCCTTCGAATGAAAGATGCCGGCGTCGTTGACGACGGTGTGCGGCTCCGCGTCGAGGTTCTTCCACGTGATCGTCGTGCCGGCCTTGATCGTCGTCGACATCGGCGAAAACATGAAGTTGCGGATCGTCACGAGCGTGCCGTCGGGGCCCTGCGCGAACGCGGTGAGCGGGGCGGTGGCGCACAGGAGCAGCGCCGCGATGAGGCTGGATGGCTTGAAGCGGGTCATGTCGGTCTCCCTGGGGTTCGGTGCGTCATGCCAGCGTCGCATCGTGCAGCGACGACGCGACCGGATGGCCCGCGAATTCGACGGTCGTCACGCCGAGCATCGACGGCAGCCGGTCGTGCGGCACGGTGAGCGGCACGGGGCCCGGGCCGTTGCCGGCCGTCGGTTGCGGGAACGCGGTGGAGCGCGCGGTGTGGAACGTCACGTTGCCCTCGACCTTCGACACGATCTGGTGGATGTGCCCGTTCAATACGGTGACCGAGCCGAAGCGGCGCAGCAGCGCCATCGTCTGCGGCGCGTCGCCGGTGCCCCAGCCCCACGGCTCGTAGATGGTCCACATCGGCATGTGCGAGAACACGACGATCGGCGTGCTCGACGAGCGGCCCTTGAGATCCTGCGCGAGCCACGCGAGCTGGTCGTCGCCGAAGCTGCCGAGCCCGTTCGGCTTGAAGTGCATCACGTTGACGAGGCCAATGAAGTGCACGCCTGCGTGATCGAAGCTGTAATAGCCGCGATTGTCCGACGCCTTGCCGAACCGGCCGAAATATTCGGCGCCCGAACCGTCGGTGACGTCGTGCTCGCCGGGTACCGTATGCAGTTCCGGCACGCGCAGCGCGGAGAGCAGTTGCGACGCGTGGTCGAACTCCTCGGGCTTGGACAGGTGCGTGATGTCGCCGGTGTGGATGGCGAGCGCGGGCATCGCCGGCATGGCGTTGACGAGGTCGATCGTCTGCTTCAGCGTGGCCGATACGTCGGGGTTCGCGTCCTTGTTGAAGCCGATGTGCGTGTCGCTGATCTGCACGAACAGCGGGCGGCCCGCGTTGGCCGGGAGCGCGTCGCCGGTCTGCGCGAGCGCGAGGTCGAACGGCGTCAGGATGCCGCCCGACAGCGTAAACAGCGTGCCGAGGCCGCCGAAGGCCATGCATTGCAGCGCCTTGCGGCGCGACGGGTTGGTGGGGGTCGATGAAGACATGTGAGCCTCGCATTCGTATGACGAAACCGGACGGCCGGATCGTCCTGGAATAAACCGGCGCCTTCGTGTGCCATACCGCCGCAGCGGTGGATTTATTCCCGCGAGTTACAAGGTCGAACGCCCGTGTTTGCGGGTCGGCGGGCAGTGCGGGAGTTTTGAGGGATGTCCCGTCAATGTCTTGTAAGTGACACGTCACATTTGCGTCACGACCGATCGATAGCCTGCCACTCCGAGTCACCTCTCCGGAGCCCCTTCATGCCGAATCTCGCGGCAACGGAAACCAGCAGTGCGGTCAGCAGCCGCACGCGCGTCATCAGCCTCGCGCTGTTTTTTCTGATCATTGCCTGCGGCATCGTCTATGTCGGTATCCATCTGAGCGCCGATCTCGGTCCCGTCAAGGAAAGCTCGGTCCTCCCGTTCCTGCTGCTGATCGTCGCGCTGCTGATCGCGCTCGGCTTCGAGTTCGTGAACGGCTTCCACGACACCGCGAATGCGGTCGCGACCGTCATCTATACGCATTCGCTCGACCCGCACCTGGCGGTTGTCTGGTCGGGCCTCTGGAACCTGTTCGGCGTGCTCGTGTCGAGCGGCGCGGTCGCGTTCGGCATCCTGCAGTTGCTGCCGGTCGAGCTGATCCTGCAGGTCGGCAGCGGCTCGGGCTTCGCGATGGTGTTCTCGCTGCTGATCGCGGCCGTCACGTGGAACCTCGCGACCTGGTATTTCGGGTTGCCGTCGTCGAGTTCGCACACGCTCGTGGGTTCGATCATCGGCGTCGGCCTGATGAACCAGATCGTCAGCGGCCCGTCGGGCACGAGCGGTGTCGACTGGAACCAGGCGCTCGGCGTCGGCAAGGCGCTGCTGTTCTCGCCGCTGGTCGGCTTCGTGCTGTCCGCGCTCGTGCTGCTGCTGCTGAAGGCGCTCGTGCGCGTGCCGGCGCTGTACCAGGAGCCGAAGGGCAACAAGCCGCCGCCGTTCTGGATCCGCCTGCTGCTGATCCTCACGTGCACGGGCGTGTCGTTCGCGCACGGCTCGAACGATGGGCAGAAGGGCATGGGGCTGATCATGCTGATCCTGATCGGCGTGATGCCGACCGCGTATGCGTTGAACAAGGCCGTGACGCCCGATCAGACGAGCACGTTCGTCGCGGTGGCGCGCCATGCGTCGACGACGCTCGTCAAGTATGCGGACCCGGCTGCCCTGACAGCCGACCCGCGCGCCGACGTTGAGACATACGTGCGCACGCACAAGCTGACGCCGGCGACGATTCCCGCGCTGGGCAAGCTCACCGATACCATCGCCGACCAGGTCGCGCAGGCCGGCGGCATCTCGAGCGTGCCGCAGAACCTCGTCGACAACGTGCGCAACAACATGTACGTCGCGTCCGAGGCGATCCGGCTGATGGAGAAGGCGAAGGCGCCGGCGTTCTCGGTCGAGGACGCGAGCGCGCTTGAAGCGTTCAAGAAGCAGATGGACCGCGCGACGAAATTCATCCCGACCTGGGTGAAGGTCGCCGTCGCGATCGCGCTCGGCCTCGGCACGATGGTCGGCTGGAAGCGGATCGTCGTGACGGTCGGCGAGAAGATCGGCAAGTCGCACCTGACATACGGGCAGGGCGCATCGGCCGAGGCCGTCGCGATGCTGACGATCGGGATGGCAGACGCCTACGGGCTGCCGGTATCGACGACGCACGTGCTCGCGTCGGGCGTGGCCGGCACGATGACGGCGAGCGGCGCGGGCCTGCGCTGGGATACCGTGCGCAACCTCGTGCTCGCGTGGGTGCTGACGCTGCCCGCGTCGATCGCGCTGTCGGCTGTCCTGTACTGGGCGCTGCACGGGTTGTTCTGATCCGCGCCGGGAGGCGCGACGCCCGGCCGCGCGACACGCGGCCGGACCCATCGATTTTCAATTCAACACAAGACGCTACCGATGGATATCCGTTTCTTCGACCCGAACCGCACCGCGAATGCATCCGCGTGGCGCGTGCTCCCCAATCGCTGGGACGCGGTCGCGTTTCCGTTGATCATCGGCATACTCGCGATGGCGATCGTCGGCTTTCACGAGACGATGGCGCCGATCGGCGTGCTGAAGACGCAGAAGATCTCGCTCGATCCGTCGAACCTGCCCGAATACGCGTTGCGCACCACGTTGCGGATGCTCGCCGCGATGGTCGCATCGCTCACGTTTACGCTCGTCTACGGCACGCTTGCCGCGAAAAGCCGCCGCGCGGGCATGGTGCTGATCCCGATCCTCGACATCCTGCAGTCGGTGCCGGTGCTCGGCTACATTTCGTTTACCGTCACGTTCTTCCTCGCGCTGTTTCCGGGCCGCGTGCTCGGTGCGGAGCTGGCCGCGATCTTCGCGATCTTCACGAGCCAGGCGTGGAACATGACGTTCAGCTTCTACCAGTCGCTGCGCACGGTGCCGCGCGACCTGAGCGAAGTGTCGCGCGGTTTTCACCTGACGCCGTGGCAACGCTTCTGGAAGCTCGAGGTGCCGTTCTCGATGCCGGGCCTGATCTGGAACATGATGATGTCGATGTCGGGCGGCTGGTTCTTCGTCGTCGCATCGGAAGCGATCACCGTCGGCAACCAGACCATCACGCTGCCGGGCATCGGCGCCTATCTCGCGCAGGCGATCTCCGACAAGAATCTCGGCGCGGTGGGCTGGGTGATCGTCGCGATGTCGGTCGTGATCCTCGCCTATGACCAGTTCCTGTTCCGCCCGCTCGTCGCGTGGGCCGACAAGTTCCGGATGGAGAACACCGCGTCGGGCGATGCGCCGCAATCCTGGCTGCTCGACATGATGCGCCGCACGCACCTGATCCATCAGCTGCTCGTGCCGGCCGGCTGGCTGCTGTCGCAGGCCGCGCGGATTCCGCTGCGCTTTCCGTCGCAAAAAGGCACGCGTGCGCGCGGTGCATCGTCGCGCGGCACGTCGCGCATCGGCGACATCGTGTGGGGCGCGTTCGTGATCCTGCTGACGGTGTACGTCGTGTGGCGTGTCGTCACGTTCGTCGCGACCGGCGTGACGATGGGCGAAGTCGGGCACGTGCTCGTGCTCGGTCTCATCACGCTGCTGCGCGTGCTGATCCTGATCGCGATCGCATCGGTGATCTGGGTGCCGCTCGGCGTGCTGATCGGCTTGCGGCCGGCGCTGGCCGAAAAGATCCAGCCGCTCGCGCAGTTCCTCGCCGCGTTCCCGGCGAACCTGCTGTTTCCGGTGTTCGTGATCGTGATCGTCCACTTCCACCTGAACGCGGACATCTGGCTGTCGCCGCTGATCGTGCTCGGCACGCAGTGGTACATCCTCTTCAACGTGATCGCCGGCGCGATGTCCTATCCGAACGACTACAAGGAAGCGACGAAGAATTTCCGCATCCGTGGCTGGCAGTGGTGGCGGCAGGCGATCCTGCCCGGCATCTTCCCGTACTACGTGACGGGTGCCATCACCGCATCGGGCGGCGCGTGGAACGCGAGCATCGTGTCCGAGTTCGTGCAGTGGGGTGACACGAAGGTCGTCGCGCACGGCCTGGGTTCGTATATCGCGCAGACCACCGCCGCCGGCGATTTCCCGAAGATCATCCTGGGCATCGCCGTGATGTCCCTGTTCGTTACCCTGTTCAACCGTCTGCTGTGGCGTCCGATGTACGCCTATGCGGAATCCCGGCTCCGTCTCGATTGAGAGTAAGCGCGATGCAAAATTCGACCGTTGTCAACGCCCCCGCCAAGACGTCCCAGCCGCTGCAGCCGCCGCGCCTCGGCGACGAAATCCTGCGCGTCGAGCACGTGAACCGCGGCTTCAACAAGTCGCAGGGCGAATTGCTCGTGCTCGACGATGCGAACCTGTCGCTGCGCGAAGGCGAGATCGTCGGGCTGCTTGGCCGTTCCGGTTCGGGCAAGTCGACGCTGCTGCGCATCATCGCCGGGCTGATCGAGCCGACCGGCGGCGAGGTGACCTATCTCGGCCAGCCGCTGCGCGGGCCGGCCGAAGGCGTCGCGATGGTGTTCCAGACCTTCGCGCTGTTCCCGTGGCTCACCGTGCTGCAGAACGTGGAAGCGGGCCTCGAGGCGCTCGGCGTCGGCGCGCGCGAGCGGCGCGAACGCGCGCTGGCCGCGATCGACCTGATCGGCCTCGACGGCTTCGAGAACGCGTACCCGCGCGAACTGTCGGGCGGCATGCGCCAGCGCGTGGGCTTTGCGCGCGCGCTCGTCGTCGACCCGACGATCCTGCTGATGGACGAACCGTTCTCCGCACTCGACGTGCTGACGGCCGAGACGCTGCGTACCGACCTGCTCGATCTGTGGACGCAAGGCCGGATGCCGATCAAGTCGGTGCTGATCGTCACGCACAACATCGAGGAAGCGGTGTTCATGTGCGACCGGATCCTCGTGCTGTCGTCGAACCCGGGCCGCGTGATCGCCGAGATCAAGGTGCCGTTCAAGCATCCGCGCAACCGGCTCGACACCGATTTCCGCAAGCTCGTCGACGACATCTACGCGAAGATGACCGCGCGTCAGACCAACGAGGCGACGAAGAAGGGGCTGGAGCTCGGCAGCTGGCTGCCGCAGGTGTCGACCAACCTGATGGCCGGCCTGATCGAAACGCTCGCGATGGCGCCATACCATGGCCGCGCGGACATGCCGGAAATCGCGCGCACGCTGCATCTGGAAGTCGACGATCTGTTCCCGATCGCCGAAGTGCTGCAGCATCTCGGTTTCGCTGACGTGCGGGAAGGGGACGTGTTCCTGACGCCGCCTGCGCGCGTGTTCGCGGAATTCGGCACGCAGGAGCGCAAGCTGATGTTCGCGGATCATTTGCTGAAGCACGTGCCGCTTGCTGCGCGTATTCGGAAGGTGTTGAACGAGCGCCCGGGCCATCGCGCGCCGCGCGTGCGGTTCGAGCAGGAGCTGGAGGATTTCCTGTCGGACGAAGCGGCTGAGGAGACGCTCGACGCGGTGATCGACTGGGGGCGTTACGGGGAAGTGTTCTCGTATAACGACAAGACGGAGGTGTTCAGCCTCGAGGATGTCGAGAGCTGAAGCCGTCGCCCGAATGGCGAGCCATCGTCATTCGGGCAAATCGCGCTGGTTGGTGTCCTGCCCGATGCCGCCGGTGTTGAGATGTTCGATCTTCTCCATCCGCTGCCTTGCCAGCTCCGGCAGTTGATTCGTCACACCGATCACGAGCGCTTCGGCGAGCGCGAGCGCCGGGACGTTCGTCTGAAGCATCGCAAACGGCTGCCCCCGGATCCGCAGCACGATCTCGGCAAATTCGCCGATCGGCGAGTGCCATTCGTCCGTGATCAGCAGCACGCGTGTGCCGAGTTGGTGAGCGGCCTGCGCGAACCGGATGCTGTCCCGCTGATAGCGACGGAAATCGAAAATGACGAGCACGTCGCCGGGCCCCATGTCCGCCAGCGCGACCGACGCGAGGTTCACGTTCGGTTCGACATACTGAACATGGGGCCGCGCATAGGCGAGGGTGAACGAAAACAGCGACGCGAGCGGCGCCGTGTAGCGCCCGCCACCGCAGAAGACACGCACATCCGGATTCGCCAGCAGCGCCACCGCGGCGTCGAACGCCGCCGCATCGAGCCCTTCGATCGTCGTGGCCAGCGACTCGGACAGCCGCTGGAAAATCGCCGAATGACTGTCGCGCATGCCCGCGGACGAATGGAACGCATCCATCCGCGCAAGCGGCGAGTTCATCGCCGTGTCGATCTCGCCGTACAGCGCCTGCTGGAACGACGAGTAATTCGGAAAGCCGATCCGGACGACAAAGCGAAACACGGTCGGATCGCTCACTTCCGCCTGTTTGGCAAAGCTCGCAATCGGCCCGAGCCCGAGGCTCGGGTAGCGGTCCAGCAACGCCTGCGCGACCTTCTGTTCCGACGGCGTGAAGCTATCCATCTGGGATAACAGCAACGCCCTGATGCTCGTCCCCATCGGGCACTCCAACTCTCGTATCTGAATGACAAACGGCAGACGGGTGTCTGCCGGCGACTCCGTGCATGTTAGCCGATCGACGTCAGGCAGGCCGTGCACGCTCCGAAATTAGAGGGACGCATCGCTCGGTGGGCCGGCTCACTCCATGCTGTAATAAAACAAACATTGATAAATGAGCGATTCGGCGAATATTCGTTCCATGTTCAGTGATAACCCTAGGTTTTTGCGCAAAAAAGCGAGTGCTATGATCGCGGCCTCGCTGGAATGTATTGTTTATTACATGTTCGATTGACGCTTCGACACACCTCGATGCGGCGTCGCGTTCCGGCATGCCACGGTTTCATTTGTCTGGAGGATCCCGTCATGAGGCGGCTCGTAGTACTCACCCTGTTGTCGGCCATGAGCGTGTGCGCGTTCGCGGCATCGGACCCCGCGGTCGAAGCGAAGAACGGCATGGTCGTTTCGTCGCAGCATTTCGCGTCGCAAATCGGCGTCGACATCCTGAAGGCAGGCGGCAACGCGGTGGACGCCGCGGTGGCGGTCGGCTACGCGCAAGCGGTGACCAATCCGTGCTGCGGCAACATCGGCGGCGGCGGTTTCATGACCGTGCACCTGGCCGACGGCCGCGACCGCTTCATCAATTTCCGCGAAACCGCGCCGGCTGCGGCTTCCGCGAACATGTATCTCGACGCGAAGGGCAACGTCATTCCGGACGACAGCCTGTACGGCTATCGCGCGGTCGGCGTGCCGGGCACGGTTGCCGGCCTCGATCTCGCGCAGCGCAAGTACGGCAAGCTGACGCGCAAGCAGGTGATGGAGCCGGCGATCCGGCTCGCGCGCGACGGCTTCGTGCTGACGCGTGGCGATACGGACATCCTCGACACGACGATCGACCGCTTCAGGAAGGACCCGGATGCGGCCCGCATCTTCCTGCGGCCGGACGGCACGCCGCTGCAGCCGGGCGACCGCCTGGTGCAGAAGGACCTGGCCCGCACGCTCGAGCGCATCGCGGAGCAGGGGCCCGACGCGTTCTATCACGGCGAGATCCCGAAGATCGTCGAGGCGGCGGCCAAAAAGGGCGGCGGCCTGATCACGGCGGCCGATTTCGCGTCATACCGCGCGCAGGACATGGCGCCCCTGACGTGCACGTATCGCGGCTACGAGCTCGTGTCGGCCCCGCCGCCGAGCTCGGGCGGCGTGACGATGTGCGAAACGCTGAACATCCTCGAAGGGTACGACATGCGCAAGCTTGGCTACCATTCGGCCGCGGCGGTGCACTACATGACCGAAGCGATGCGCCACGCGTATGAAGATCGCAACACGCTGCTCGGCGACCCGAACTTCATCGACAACCCGGTCGCGAAGCTGACGAGCAAGGAATACGCGGCGCAGATCCGCAAGAGCATCCATTCGGATACGGCGACGCCGTCGGTCGACGTGCAGCCGGGTGTCGGCGTGCACGAGAAGCCGGAGACGACCCACTACTCGATCATCGACAAGGACGGCAACGCGGTGTCGACGACCTACACGGTCAACGGCCGCTTCGGCGCCGTGGTCATCGCGCCGGGTACGGGCTTCTTCCTGAACGACGAGATGGACGACTTCACCGTGAAGGTCGGCGCGCAGAACCTGTTCGGCCTCGTGCAGGGCACGCGCAACTCGATCGCGCCGGGCAAGCGTCCGTTGTCGTCGATGGCGCCGACCATCGTGAAGAAGGACGGCAAGGTGTTCATGGTGGTCGGTTCGCCGGGCGGCTCGCGCATCATCACGATCACGCTGCAGACGGTGCTGAACGTGATCGACTACGGGATGACGCCGCAGGACGCGGTCACCGCGCCGCGCATCCACCACCAGTGGCTGCCCGACGAGGTCTATTACGAAACCTACGGCCTGTCGCCCGACACGCTCGCGATCCTGCGCAACATGGGCTACAAGATGGTCGAGCAGACGCCGTGGGGTGCCGCCGAACTGATCATGGTCGGCCTGCCGGGCACCGAAGCGGCGAGCCGCCAGAGCTCCGGGAACGATTCGTCGGTATCCGGGAACGTGCGGGTCGGCTTCATCTACGGCTACAACGACCCGCGCCGTCCGGCCGGCTCCGCAATCGGTTACTGATCTGACCTGATCGCTTCATGCTGAATCGCTGCCCCGCAACGGCGTTCGCTCTCGCGCGAATGCCATTGCGGCGGCAGCACGTCGGTTCGCGGAGATCCGCGAGCCCGACCGGCGCCGGCGCTCGTGCCCGATACACCGGGCACGACCGGCTCGCCACGCGCGCACCCTGGCACGGCATGGGACGCGCGCCTTTCATCCGTCAACTTCTTCCCGTGCGTCGACTTCCGATATGAATAAACGAATGTCCGCGGCAGGCTGGATCCTGCTCGCAATGGCGGCCGGCATCCTGATCGGCTACATGATCTATACGCAGCTGCCGGACAAACAGTCGGCGGCGGAAATCGCCGGCTACATCTCGCTGGTGTCCGACGTGTTCCTGCGGCTGATCAAGATGGTGATCGGCCCGCTGGTGTTCTCGACGCTGGTCGTCGGCATCGCGCACATGGGCGACGCGTCGTCGGTGGGCCGCGTGTTCGTGAAGGCGCTCGGGTGGTTCGTCACCGCGTCGTTGATCTCGCTGCTGCTCGGCCTGCTGATGGCGAACCTGCTGCGTCCGGGCGAGAACCTCGGGCTGCCGCTGCCGGATATCGGCGCGTCCGCGCATCTGGCGACGTCCAAGTTCACGCTGAAGGATTTCGTCGGTCACATGGTGCCGAAGTCGATCGCGGAAGCGATGGCGAACAACGAGATCCTGCAGATCGTCGTGTTCTCGATGTTCTTCGGCGTGGCGCTCGCGTCGCTCGGCGAACGCGGCAAGATTCTCGTCGCGGCGATCGACCAGCTCGCGCACGTGATGCTGAAGATCACCGGCTACGTGATGAAGCTCGCGCCGCTCGCGGTGCTGGCGGCGATGGCGTCGACCGTCGCGATCAACGGCCTGTCGATCCTGCTGAAGTTCGCGGTGTTCATGGGCGACTTCTACCTGAGCCTGTTCCTGCTGTGGGGCACGCTCGTCGCCGCCGGCCTGCTGTTCCTCGGCCGACGCGTGTTCAAGCTGCTGGTGCTGATCAAGGAAGCGTTCATGCTGTCGTTCGCGACCGCGAGCTCGGAAGCCGCGTATCCGAAGATCCTCGATGCGCTCGACCGTTTCGGCGTGCGCCGCAAGATCTCGAGCTTCGTGATGCCGATGGGCTATTCGTTCAACCTCGACGGCTCGATGATGTACTGCACGTTCGCGTCGCTGTTCATCGCGCAGGCCTACGGCATTCACCTGTCGCTCGGCACGCAGGTCACGATGCTGCTGATCCTGATGCTGACGTCGAAAGGCATGGCCGGCGTGCCGCGCGCGTCGCTCGTCGTGATCGCCGCGACGCTGCATCAGTTCAACATCCCGGAAGCGGGGCTTTTGCTGATTCTCGGCGTCGATACGTTCCTCGACATGGGCCGTTCGGCCACGAACGCGGTGGGCAACTCGATCGCCAGCGCGGTGGTCGCGAAATGGGAAGGCGAACTGATGCCGGAAGCGGAAGCCGAAGCGAATGCGGCACGGCTGGATGCGGAAGCCGAAGCACGCATGAACGAGGCGGTTCGCGATACGGATCGCGTCACCTCTGCCTGAAGCAGGGCCCCGGGTCGAATCCCGGGCTTTCAGGCCGCCTCGGCGGGGCGGGCCGCGTCGAGGCACGCGGCCAGCACCATCGCGGCGGCGTTGCCCGGCGTCGAGCCGAGCAATTGCGGCGCATAGACGCTGTCGCCGATCTCGATCGGCTGCCCCGACAGCGCACACACGCCGCGCTTGCGCGTGGTGAACAGCCGCCACTTCTGATAACCGTAATGCCCGGTGCATGCGTCGCGCCAGGAAATCATCACCGTGTCGGCCGTGGGCCGCTCGAGCACGCTGATGGACGGCTTGCTCGTCGCGTCCCACGACGGCAGCCGGTCGCGCGTGACGCTGCGCCGCCGCGGCGCCCCCCACGAGACGGACGGCATGTCGAAGCTGCTGATCGCTGCGACGGTCATGAGCCAGGGTGCCAAACGGTTGTTCATGTCGGTTTTCCTCGAAACGTTGTGCAACACCGCCACGCGCGGCATCACGAGAGCCGGATGCGCGGCTGCACGCAGCCGTTGATCCGTTCGGCGATCCACAGCAGGGTCGCCTTGGAGAAGCCGTGCAGCGCCTGCTGGTGCCGCCGGTAAAGCATCAGGTGGCTGAACTGCGCGAAACGGCCCTGGATGAAGCCGCCGCGAAAGAACCCGAACTGCCCGAGCGTGCCGAACGCGTCGTAGTCGCTGATCGACACGAGCGCGCCGAAATCGTGGAATGCGAACGGCGGAATCGGCTGGCCGTCGAGCCACGCGGGCAGGTGCTTTGCAAGATGCTCGGCCTGCTGCGTCGCGACTTGCGCGGTGGGCGGCAGCGGCCGCTCGTGCCCGTCGGGCAGCAGGCTCGCGCAGTCGCCGATCGCGAACACGTGCTCGTCGCCGGTGGCCTGCAGCGTCGGCCCGACGACGATCTGGTTCGCGCGATTCGTGTCGAGCCCGTCGAGCGCCTGCATGAAATCGGGCGCCTTCACGCCGGCTGCCCAGACCATCAGGTCCGCTTCCGCAAACGAACCGTCGCCGTAGTGAAAGCCGTTCGCGTCGGCCGATGTGACGCGGGTGGACGTCAGCACATGAAAGCCGATCTGTTCGAGCCGCCGCTGCGCCGATGCGGAAATTCGCGGCGGAAACGCGGCGAGGATGCGTGGGCCGCTCTCGAGCAGCGTGAGCTGCAGCCGCTCGCGCACCGTCGCGTCGCCATACGCCTGTGCTACTTCCAGCAAGCGGCTCAGCTCCGCCGCGAGTTCCACGCCGGTCGCGCCGGCGCCGACGATGGCGACGCGGAACGGCTCGTCACGCGCGATGCTGCGAAATACGCGCATCCGCAATGCTTCGTTGAAGGTCTCGGCCTGCTTCTGGCTGTCGATGAAATAGCAGTGCTCGCGCACGCCCGGCACGCCGAAATCGTTGGCCTGGCTGCCGAGCGCGAGGATCAGCACGTCGTATTCGAGTTCGCGTGCCTCGAGCACGAGTTCGCCGTCCTGCGAGCGGATCTCGCCGAGCTGCACGCGGCGGCGCGCGCGATCGAGCCCCGTCAGTTCGCCGGGCTGGTACGCGTAGCCGTGATCACGTGCATGGGCGAGGAAGATCACCTGTTGCTGCTGCACGTCGCGCGTACCGGCCGCTATCGTGTGCAGCATCGGCTTCCAGATGTGGGTCGGGCTGCGGTCGACGATGGTGACCTGGGCGCGCCCGGACCGGCCGAGGCGCTCGCCCAGGCGGGTGGCGAGCTGCAGGCCGGCGATGCCGCCACCGACGATGACGATGCGTGTAGGGGTTGTCATGTATAAATCATCACGTGATGAATAAGGTATGATCCTAGCGCTTCCCGGCTTCGCGTGTCAACGGAGCGGGGCAGGTCACCCGATGTTCGGCGCCGCTCGAGCGGGGCCAGAACAGGGTTATCCGAATCATTCAAGGAGAGCAGGAAGACGTGGCTGAAGTCACTGAACGCGAGCCGGCCAAGCGCCGGATGCGAGGACGGCCGCTGGCCGGGGCGTCCGTGGGGCCGGACGTGATATTGCGGGCGGCGCGCCGAACCTTTGCGAAGCGTGGCTACGACGCGACGAGCGTGCGCGAAGTCGCGCGCGAGCTGGGGGTCGACGCGGCGCTGATCGCGCACCATTTCGGGACGAAGGAAACGCTGTGGCTGGCGGTCGTCGAGCAGATCGTCGAGCTGGCTCAACCGATGTTCGACGCGATGCGCGCGCTGCGCACGTCGTCGCTGCCGCATCGCGAGCGTGTGCGGCGCGCGATCGAGCTGTGCGTCGAGCACGAGTTCGACGAGCCCGACCTGGGCATGTTTTTCTCGACGGCGGCGACCGAGGAGGGCGGGCGGCTCGACCGGTTGCAGGAGCGGCTCGTCCGCCCGTACCGTGACGTGATGTTCCCGCTGCTGGCGGAGGCAGTGGAAGCCGGCGAGATTCGCGCGGCGGATCCCGACGTGCTGTTCTTCATGGTCGCGAGCGCGGTCGGCTCGGCCGTGTCGTACAGCCACATGATTCGCGAGTTCACGTCGCTGCCCACGCGGCAGCAGGAATTCAAGCAGGCCGTGCTCACGGTCGCGCTCAACATCCTCGGCGGCTGAGCGCCGCGCGGGCGGTCACGTCACCAGCGCGAGCCCCTGTTCGCGCACCGCGTGGCGCGTGGTGTCGCGCAGCGCGTCGACGCCCGCTCGTCCTCGAGCTTGCGTATCGCTGCGCTGAGGCGGCTGCGCCATGTGCAGCCGCTCGGCCGCGCGCCGGAAGCTGAACGTGTCGGCGACCGCGATGAACCGCCTGAACTGGCGCAGATCGATCAGCGATACCTTTCGCGTACCGCTGGATCACTGAATTCTTGTTTTACCTATCGCACTGCGCTGCCCAGAATTCCAATGTCATCGATTGTCAACTTTAGGGAGGGCGGATCCAGCGGCCTCGGGTTCGCGATTGCGCGCCGGCCGATCGAAGACGGGAACCGCGTGGCGATCGTCGCGCGCCGCGCCCGGCCCGCCGGTCATTCGATATCCGTGGGCGGCTTGTCGCCGAGCCAGCGCCGCGCGCCGGGCCCGTTGCGGCCCGCGCGGTCTTCCGGGTTCGTCAGCTTGCAGCGCTTCAGCGACAGGCAGCCGCAGCCGATGCATTCGTCGAGGTTGATGTAAAGGCGCTGCAGCTCCTCGATCCGGCTCGCGACGCGCTGCTTCCAGCCGCGCGACAGCCGCTGCCAGTCCTTGTTGCTCGGCGCGGTGTCGGCGGGCAGGCTGACGAGCTGCTCGGCGATCTCGTCGAGCGAATAGCCGATCTTCTGCGCGAACACGATGAACGCGATCAGCCGCAGCACCGCGCGCGAATAGTGACGATGGCTCGAGCCGTTGCGATGCGACTTGATCAGCCCGCGCGTTTCATAGAACCGCAGTGTCGACGCCGGCACGCCGCTGCGCGCGGCCACTTCGCGGATCGACATCAGCGGCCATTGCGGTGTTTCCTGGATACCCATGTTGCCCCTCCGGGAAAACTTGACTTGAAGTTAACTTCAACTTTTATGCTGCGCGTCAGTTTAACCCGTCGCGAGGCATCATGCTCTCCTTATCCCTACGCAGGACGTCGCCTTTGGGCGCGGCCTGTGCACTCCTGCTGGCGTTGTCGGGCTGTCACGACGGCAAAGGCGCATCGTCGGCCCAATCCCTTCCGGAAGTCGGCATCGCCACCATCGTGCCGCGCACGATCCGCCTCGCGGACGAATTCAACGGACGCGTCGAAGCCGTCGACGCGGTCGAACTGCGGCCGCGCGTGAGCGGCTATCTGCAGCGCGTCGCCTACAAGGAAGGCGACCTGGTCGCGCAGGGCGCACTGCTGTTCGAGATCGACCCGCGCCCGTACCGGATCGCGCTCGATCGCGCGAACGCGCAGCTGCAACGGGCCCGTGCGGCTGCGAGCCTCGCGAACGTGCAGCTCAAGCGCGTGCAGACGCTGATCGATGCGCATGCGACGTCGCAGGAAGAACTCGACAATGCGCGCGCCACGGCCGAGCAGGCGCGTGCGGACCTGCAGGCGGCCGACGCGGCCGTCGCCGACGCGAAGCTCAATCTCGGCTTCACCGAAGTGCGCGCGCCGATCGCGGGCCGCGTCGGCCGCGCGGTCGCCACCGTCGGCAACCTGGCGCGCGCGGACGACACGCTGCTGACGACCGTCGTGTCGCAGAACCCTGTCTACGTGTATTTCGACTGCGACGAACAGAGCTACCTGCGCTACAACGCGCGGCGCGCCGATCCGAAATATCGCGCGATCGGCGCCGATCCGGTGCGCGTGGGCCTCGCGAACGAGACGGGTTTCCCGCATGCGGGCACCGTCGATTTCCTCGACAACCGGCTCGATCCGCAGACCGGCACGATCCGCGCGCGCGTGCGGCTGCCGAATGCGGACCATACGTTTACGCCGGGACTGTATGCGCGCGTGCAACTCGTCAGCGGCCGCGACCAGGATGCGCTGCTCGTCGACGACAAGGCCGTGCTCACCGACCAGGACCGCAAGTACGTGTACGTGATCGGGCCCGGCGACAAGGCGCTGCGCCGAGACGTGACGATCGGCCGCGGGGTGGAGGGCGAGCGGATCATCGAGAAGGGGATCCAGGCGGGCGACCGCGTGGTCGTCGACGGCATCCAGCGGATCTACTATCCGGGCGCGCAGGTGAAGCCGAAGGCGCTGCCTGCGCGCGCCGACGCCGGTGCCGGCAATGGCGCGGGCACCGGCCCGGGCAACGGCACGCAGGCCGTCGCCGATGCCGGCGCGCCAGCGGCCGCGCAGTAACGGGAGACAGCCAATGGATTTCTCCCGATTCTTCATCGACCGGCCGATCTTCGCGGTCGTGCTGTCGATCGTCATCTTCGCGATCGGCCTGATCTCGATCCCGATGCTGCCCGCCGGCGAATACCCGGAAGTCGTGCCGCCGAGTGTCGTCGTGCGTGCGACGTACCCGGGCGCGAACCCGAAGGAAATCGCCGAATCGGTCGCCGAACCGCTGGAAGAGGCGATCAACGGCGTCGAAGGGATCATGTACATGAAGTCGGTCGCCGGTTCGGACGGCAGCCTGCAGGTCGTCGTCACGTTCCTGCAGGGCGTCGATCCCGACACGGCCGCCGTGCGCGTGCAGAACCGCGTGAGCCAGGCGTTGTCGCGCCTGCCCGACGAGGTGCGCCAGTACGGCGTGACCACGCAGAAGCAGTCGCCCACGCCGCTGATGTACGTGAGCCTCTATTCGCCGGACAACAGCCGCGATTCGCTGTATCTGCGCAACTACCTGACGCTGCACGTGAAGGACGAGCTGTCGCGGCTCACCGGGATCGGTGACGTCGGCGTGTATGGGTCCGGCGACTATGCGATGCGGCTGTGGCTCGACCCGAACCGGCTCGCGTCGCGCGGGCTGACCGCGAGCGACGTGATCGCCGCCGTGCGCGAGCAGAACGTGCAGGTGTCGGCCGGCCAGCTCGGCGCGGAGCCGTCGCCGAAGAAAAACGACTTCCTGCTGTCGATCAACGTGCGCGGCCGGCTGCGCACGGTGCAGGAGTTCGGCGACATCGTGCTGCGCACCGGCGACGACGGGCAGGTGGTGAAACTGTCCGACGTCGCGCGCGTCGAGCTCGGCGCGGGCGACTACACGCTGCGCTCGTACTTCAACGACAAGCCATCGGCCGTGGTCGGTATCTTCCTGTCGCCGGGCGCGAACGCGCTCGAGGTCGCGAAGGCCGTGTATGCGAAGTTCGACGAGCTGTCGAAGCGCTTCCCGCCCGGCGTCGCGTACCGGCCCGTGTGGGATCCGACGGTGTTCGTGCGCGAATCGATCCGCGCGGTGCAGCACACGCTGATCGAGGCCGTCGTGCTGGTCGTGCTCGTCGTGATCCTGTTCCTGCAGACGTGGCGCGCGTCGATCATTCCGCTCGTCGCGGTGCCCGTCTCGGTGGTCGGCACGTTCGCGTGGCTCTATCTGCTCGGCTATTCGATCAACACATTGACGCTGTTCGGGCTCGTGCTCGCGATCGGGATCGTCGTCGACGATGCGATCGTGGTCGTCGAGAACGTCGAGCGCAACATCGCGCAGGGCCTGAGCCCGCGTGATGCCGCGCATCAGGCGATGCGCGAGGTGTCGGGGCCGATCGTCGCGATCGCGCTCGTGCTGTGCGCGGTGTTCGTGCCGATGGCGTTCATGTCGGGCGTCACGGGCCAGTTCTACCGGCAGTTCGCGGTGACGATCGCGATTTCGACGGTGATCTCCGCGATCAACTCGCTGACGTTGTCGCCCGCGCTCGCGGCGAAACTGCTGCGTCCGCACGATGCGCCGAAGGATGCGCTCACGCGCGGGCTCGATCGCGCGTTCGGCTGGCTGTTCCGTCCGTTCAATCGCTTCTTCGACCGCAGTTCCGACCGCTATCACGGCTTCGTCGGCCGCACGCTGAAGCGGCGCGGCGTGGTGTTTGCGGTCTATGCCGTGCTGCTTGCGGCCACCGCGCTGCTGCTCAACGCGGTGCCGGGCGGCTTCATCCCCGTGCAGGACAAGCTGTACCTGTTCGCGGGTGCGAAGCTGCCGGAAGGCGCGTCGCTCGCGCGCACCAGCGAGGTGACCGAGCAGATGACGAAGATCGCGCTCGGCACCGACGGTGTCGAGATGGTGCCGGCGTTTGCCGGGCTGAACGCGCTGCAGGGCGTGAACACGCCGAACATCACGAACTCGTACGTAATCCTGAAGCCGTTCGACCAGCGCCACCGCAGCGCCGCGCAGATCAACGCGGACCTGAACGCGCGCTTCGCGGCCATCGGCGGCGGCATCACCTATGCGCTGATGCCGCCGCCGATCCAGGGCCTCGGCAACGGCTCGGGCTACTCGCTGTACCTTGAGGATCGCGGCGGGCTCGGCTACGGCGCGTTGCAGAACGCGCTCAGCGCGTTCCAGGCCGCGGTTGCCAAGACGCCGGGGATGAGCTACCCGGTCAGCTCGTACCAGGCGAACATCCCACAGCTCGAGGTGAAGGTCGACCGGTTGAAGGCGAAGGCGCAGGGCGTCGCGCTGACCGACCTGTTCAGCACGCTGCAGGTCTATCTCGGCTCGATGTACGTGAACGACTTCAACCTGTTCGGCCGCGTGTACCGCGTGATGGTGCAAGCGGATGCCGGCCACCGGCAGACGGCCGCCGACATCGCGAACCTGCGCACGCGCAACGCGAAGGGCGAGATGGTGCCGATCGGCTCGATGGTGACGGTGGCGCCCGCGTACGGGCCCGACCCGGTCGTTCGCTACAACGGCTATCCGGCCGCGAACCTGATCGGCGACGCCGATCCGAAGGTGATGTCGTCGTCGCAGGCGATCGGGAAGCTGCAGCAGATCGCGAAGGACGTGTTGCCGCCGGGCATCACGCTCGAATGGACCGACCTCAGCTACCAGCAGGTCACGCAGAGCAACGCGGCGATCGTCGTGTTCCCGCTTGCGGTGATGCTCGTGTTCCTCGTGCTCGCGTCGCTGTACGAGAGCTGGACGCTGCCGCTCGCGGTGATCCTGATCGTGCCCGTATGCATCTGCGCCGCGCTGTTCGGCGTGTGGCTGTCGGGCGGCGACAACAACGTGTTCGTGCAGGTCGGCCTCGTCGTGCTGATGGGGCTGGCATGCAAGAACGCGATCCTGATCGTCGAGTTCGCGCGCGAGCTCGAAATCCAGGGCAAGGGCGTGATCGAAGCCGCGCTCGAAGCGTGCAAGCTGCGGCTGCGACCGATCGTGATGACGTCGGTCGCGTTCATCGCGGGCTCGGTGCCGCTCCTGATCGGCGGCGGCGCGGGCAGCGAAGTACGCGCGGCCACCGGCATCACCGTGTTCGCGGGGATGCTGGGCGTGACGCTGTTCGGGCTGTTCCTGACGCCCGTGTTCTATGTGGCGATCCGCAAGCTCGCGGGCGGCACGCCGGCCGTGTGGAGCGAACACCACGGCACCCTCGAAGGAGAAAACCGATGAGCGCCGCTTTTCGTCTTTCCGCGCTCGCGATGTCGGTGACGCTCGCCGCGTGCGCGGTCGGCCCCGATTTCAAGCGGCCCGACACGGCCGTGGCCGCGCGGTTCGCACGCGATGCGCATCCGGCGGCGCCGTCCGGTACGACACCGGATACGCCGCCCGACGCGTCGGCCGATGCCGATGCCGCGTTCTGGCACGGCTTCGGCGATCCGGTGCTCACGCATCTGATCGACACGGCGCTCGCGGCGAACCAGGACCTGCAGGTCGCCGTGTCGCGCTACGACGCGTCGAATGCGCTGCTGTCGCAGGCCACGTTCGATCGTTACCCGACGATCACCGCGAGCGGGCAGATCGGCCATCAGCTGATGAGCAAGGACCAGGCGTTCGGTGCGCCGCGCAGCCAGCGCGACAATCCGACGTCCAGCGTCGGGATCAACGCCGCGTGGGAGCTCGACCTGTTCGGCCGCGTGCGTCGTTCGATCGAGTCGCAGCGTGCGGAAACGGCCGCCAGCGCGGCGGACGTGCGCGCGGTGCGCGTCGCGATCGCCGGCGAAGTGGCGAGCACGTACGTCGATCTGCGCGGCTCGCAGGAGCGGCTGCGGATCGCGCGCGAGAATGCCGACAACCAGAAGCAGACGCTCGCGCTGATCAATGCGCGCGTCGGTGCGGGGAGAGGGTCCGAACTCGATGCGGCGCGGGCGCGCGCGCAGTACGAATCGACGACGTCGCGGATTGCCGTGTACGAAGCGGTGATCGGCGTCGACGAGCACCGGCTCGCGGTGCTGACCGGGCAGACGCCGGACGCACTGATCGGCCGCTTCGATCTTTCGAAGGCAGCCGCGGCGGCGGGCACACCGGTGCCGCTGCCGGCGTTGGCCGCCGACATCGATCCCGGCACGCCGGGCGACCTGCTGCGGCGTCGGCCCGACGTCGCGGCCGCCGAGGCGCGGCTGCACGCGGCGACCGCACGCGTCGGCGTCGCGACGGCCGACCTGTTTCCGCGTTTCACGCTGTCAGGGCTGCTCGGCAGCGCGACGAGCAGTTACGGGTTCTTCCGCGCGGGCAGCGACACGAACCTGATTGCGCTAGGCATCGACTGGTCGTTCCTCGACGTCGGCCGCGTACGTGCGCGGATCGCCGCGAGCGATGCGGAAGCGGCCGGGCAGCTCGCGCAGTACCGGCAGACCGTGCTCGGGGCGCTGGAGGAAACGGAGAACGCGCTGCTGCGCGCTGCGCGTACGCGTGACGAGACGGGCCATCTCGTGCAGGCCGCGACCGACAGCGCGCGTGCCGCGCAACTGGCGCAGGCGCGGTTTTCGGCGGGCGCGATCGACTACTACGAAGTGCTCGACGCGCAACGCACGCTGCTCCAGGCACAGGATGCGGCGGCCGACGGGCTGATGCGCAGCGCGTCGTCGACGGTGGCGTTGTACAAGGCGCTGGCGGGCGGCTGGCCGTCGGGAACGGGGCAGGGCCGGCAGCAAAGCCCGCTCGCGCAGGCGGGGCAGTAGCGCGGGCAGGACGCTGGCGCGGCAGGCCGGGCAATCCTGCCTGCCGCGCACCGCGTGACTACACGCTGGCCGGATCGACCTTGTCGATGTCGATGCCGTAGCGCCGGATCGCTTCGCCTACCTTGGCGCGCGGTATCTCGCCGTCGTCGGCGAGCGCCTTCAGCGCCGCGATCACGATGAAGTGCCGGTCGACCTCGAAGAACGTGCGCAGCGCGTCGCGCGTATCCGAGCGGCCGAAGCCGTCGGTCCCGAGCGACACGAAGCGCCGGCCGTCGACGAACGCGCGGATCTGGTCACCGACGATCTTCATGTAGTCGGTCGCCACCACCACCGGCCCCGTGCGGCCGTCGAGGCATTGCTGCACATACGGCACGCGCGGCGCCTGCTCGGGATGCAGCAGGTTCCAGCGTTCCGCGGCGAGCCCGTCGCGGCGCAGTTCGTTCAGGCTCGTCGCGCTCCACACGTCACTCGACACACCGAAGTCCTGCGCGAGCAGGTCGCTCGCGGCGATCACTTCGCGCAGGATCGCGCCGCTGCCCATCAACTGCAGATGCGGCGCATCGGCCGTGTGTGACGTACCTTCGCGCAGTAGGTAAAGCCCCTTGAGAATGCCGGCCTCCGCGCCGTCCGGCAGCGCCGGATGCGGGTAGTTCTCGTTGAGCAGCGTGATGTAGTAGTAGACGTCCTCCTGTTCCGCGAACATCCGCCGCAGGCCGTCGCGCACGATTACGGCAAGCTCGTAGGCATAGGTCGGGTCGTACGACACGCAGTTCGGAATCACCGACGACAGCACGTGGCTGTGCCCGTCGTCGTGCTGCAACCCTTCGCCCATCAGCGTCGTGCGGCCCGACGTCGCGCCGAGCAGGAAGCCGCGCGTACGTGCGTCGCCGGCCGCCCAAGCCAGATCGCCGACGCGTTGCAGCCCGAACATCGAATAGAAGATGTAGAACGGAATCGTCGGCAATCCGTGATTGCTGTACGCCGTGCCGGCCGCGATCCACGACGCGATCGCGCCCGATTCGTTGATGCCTTCCTGCAGGATCTGTCCGTCCTTCGCTTCCTTGTAGTAGCTGAGCTGGCCGCCGTCCTGCGGCGTATAGAGCTGGCCGAGATGCGAGTGGATGCCGATCTGGCGGAACAGGCCCTCCATCCCGAACGTGCGCGACTCGTCCGGCACGATCGGCACGACGAGCTTGCCGAGTGCCGAATCCTTCAGCAGCGTGCCGAGGATGCGCACGAACGCCATCGTCGTCGACAGCCCGCGCTCGCCGCTGTCCTTGAGCTGACCGTCGAACGCAGCGAGCGGCGGTGCCGGCAGCGGCGCCACGGTACTGAAGCGGGCCGGCACGTGGCCGCCGAGTGCGGCACGGCGTTCCACGAAGTAGCGTGCCTCGGCGCTGCCCGGTTCCGGCTTCAGGTAGGGCAGTTCGTCGAGCTGCGCATCGCTGACCGGTAGCGCGAAGCGGTCGCGGAACGCACGTACGGCATCCGCGCTCATCTTCTTCAACTGGTGGTTCACGTTCTGGCCTTCGCCGGCCTCGCCCATCCCGAAGCCCTTGACCGTCTTCGCGAGCACGACGGTGGGCCGTCCGTCCGCGCGCATCGCCTGCGCATAGGCCGCATGCACCTTTTCCGGATCGTGGCCGCCGCGCGCCAGTTTCCAGATGTCGTCGTCGGACAGGTCCGCGACGAGTTCGAGCAACTCGGGATACTTGCCGAAGAAATGCTCGCGCACGTACGCGCCGCTCTGCGACTTGAAGGTCTGGTAGTCGCCGTCGACGCATTCCATCATGCGCTGGCGCAGCAAGCCCGTCGTGTCGCGTTCGAGCAGGCGATCCCAGCCGGCGCCCCAGATCACCTTGATGACGTTCCAGCCCGCCGCACGGAACGTGCCTTCGAGTTCCTGGATGACCTTGCCGTTGCCGCGCACGGGGCCGTCGAGGCGCTGCAGGTTGCAGTTGACGACGAAGATCAGGTTGTCGAGCCGTTCGCGCCCGGCGAGCGAGATCGCGGCGAGCGATTCGGGCTGGTCCATTTCACCGTCGCCGAGGAATGCCCAGACCTTGCGGCCCTGATGCGCTTTCAGCCCGCGATATTCGAGGTAGCGCATGAAGCGCGCCTGATACGCGGCCGTGAGCGGCCCGAGCCCCATCGACACGGTGGGGAATTGCCAGAAATCCGGCATCAGCCGCGGATGCGGATACGACGACAGCCCGTCGCGTCCCGCTTCGCGCCCGGTCTCGCGGCGGAAGTTGTCGAGTTGCGCGTCCGTGATGCGGCCTTCCAGGTACGCGCGGCCATAGATGCCGGGCGCCGAATGCCCCTGGATGTAGACCATGTCGCCGTCGAACGTATCGGTGCGGCCGCGGAAGAAGTGATCGAAGCCCACGTCGTACAGCACCGCGGCCGACTGGTACGTCGCGATGTGCCCGCCGACGTTCGAATGCCGGCCGGCGCGCAGCACCATCACCATCGCGTTCCAGCGGATCATCGCGTTCAGGCGTCGTTCGAGCGCGAGATCGCCCGGATAGGCCGGTTGCCGTTCACGCGGCACCGTGTTCACGTACGCGGTCGTCACGCGGCCGTGCAGGTCGCCGTGGCGTGCCGCGTCGAGGTCGGAAAGCCGGTCGAGCAGGTAGTGCGCGCGCGGGCGGCCTTCGAGTGCGATCACGGATTCGAGCGCATCGAGCCATTCGCGGGTTTCCTGCGGGTCGATGTCGGGTAGCGTGAGAGGTGCGGTCATGCAATGTCTCCAGAAGCATAAGACTGCGCGAGGCGACGATCGTGGCGCCGCGACGCGCGACGGAACGCCCGCCGATCGGCGGGCAGATGGTTGCAATTGCAATCGTATGGAGGCAATTGTTATCGAGGTAAAATTTAATTGCAACTGCAATTCAACGAGAGGAACGACCTGACATGAGCGCACCCGAACCCGATCTGTGGTTTTCGTTCGTCCGCGCACACCGGACGATGATTCGCGAGATCGAGCGCCGCCTCGCGGCGGCCGGCCTGCCGGCCTATGCGTGGTACGACGCGTTGTGGGGCCTCGAAAGCGGGCCCGACGGCACGCGCCGCATGCACGAACTCGCCGACGTGCTCGCGATCGAGCGCTACAACCTGACGCGGCTCATCGACCGGCTCGAACAGGAGGGGCTCGTCACGCGAGCCCGTTCGGCGGACGACGGCCGCGCCGCGTATGCGAGCATCACCGACAAGGGGCGGACGCTGCGCAAGAAGATGTGGAAGGTGTACCAGTCGACGGTCGCGGAACTCTTTCTCGATCAGTTCGGCGGCAAGGAACAGGCGGCGATGGCCGCCGCGCTCGACCGTGCAATCGCCGCGGCGCGTGAGGCCGGAGCCGACGCGAAGTAGCGGCAGCCGGCCCGCGCGTCAGCCGCTCGCATGACGGCGCATCGCCTGCGCGGCCCAGTCGGCCGGCACCCGGCCATCGTCGGCCAGCAGGCGAAGCGCGACCGCGGCGATCCAGCGTGCATTCGGCGCGCGCGTGCCGGCACCGGCGCCCGGGCCGGCGGAGTCCGCGCCGAGCGCCGCGAAGCGGGCCGGGACGAACGCGCCGATCTGCGCGGCGACGTGGTCGGCGTCCGCAGACGGTTCCCGTGCATCGGCACGCACGATCCATACGCGTTCCGATGTCGCGGCATCGCGTTCGAGGCAATCGGCGGCGGCGCGCATCGCGCCGAGCGGCGACACCGCGCGGCCACGCGGCGCGAGCCGTTGCGTCAGCAGTCTTTCGAGGCAGGCCGCCGCGGCGCGGCGGGTGTCGGGTGTCCGCACGGGCGGACCGGATCGCGCAGTCTGCATGTCCCTCCTCCGAGTACTGGCATGTCGCCGGGGCAATCGATTCCGGCTTAGGATTGCAATTGCAACGATTGTAGTTGCAACGACAACCGGAAAACAAGGACCGACATGATCTCGACGCATCCCCTCACGTTCCATACCGCCGACACGCCGAACGGACACAAGATCGCCATTTACCTGGAAGAGGCCGGGCTCGCCTACGACCGCGTGCACGTGAATCTGTCCGCCGGCGAACAACGCAGCCCGGCGTTCCTCGCGATCAACCCCAACGGCAAGATCCCGGCCATCGTCGACCACGACGCCGGGCTGACCGTGTTCGAATCCGGCGCGATCCTGAGCTATCTCGCCGCGAAGACGGGCGTTCTGCATCCAGACACGCTGGCCGAGCGCACGGCCGTCCAGCAATGGCTGCACTTCCAGATCGGCGGGATCGGGCCGATGCTCGGCCAGCTCTGGTGGTTCCTGCATGCATCGACGACGGTCAATGCGCAGGCGCTCGAGCGTTACCGGAACGAGGTGCGGCGCCTCTATGGCGTCGTGAACGGCCGTTTGGCGGAATCGGCGTATCTCGCGTTGCCGCGGTATTCGATCGCCGATATCGCCGCGTTTCCGTGGCTGCGCGCGGCGCCCGAACTCGATCTCGATCTGGCCGACTACCCGCATGTCGAGCGCTGGCTCGCCGGCATCGAGGCGCGGAAAGCCGTTCAGCGGGGCCTGATCGCATGCCGCGCGCCGGCGGCGGAGGGCGCGCACTGACCTCGCATCGCCCGCGCCGTACGGATGGCGCGGGCGCCGGCCGCTGGCCTGCCGGGAAACATTGTTCTCCTTCGTCGTAAACGTCTCGAATGCGTGATATTTGCGCCGCTCGATCCGGTTTAGAGTGGCCGCGAATCGATGACGATGTGTCGTATCGCCGCAGTCCCGGGCGGTACAGACGCACCAGAGGAGTGGGAGACAAATGAGTGAAGGCAGGATTACGCAGGTCGAGTCGTTCGGTTTCGAGCGCATTCCCGATGCATCGCGCTATGCGCGGCCGATCGATCTGTTCAGGTTGCTGTTCGGCGGCTGCAATACCTTTTCCACATCGGTGCTCGGCAGTTTTCCCGTGCTGGTCGGGCTGTCGTTCAAGGCGGGTGTCTGCGCGATCGTGCTCGGCGTGCTCGCCGGCACCTGCATCCTCGCGCCGATGAGCCTGTTCGGCCCGCGCAACGGCACGAGCGACCCCGTGTCGTCCGGCGCGCATTTCGGCATCCACGGCCGGATCGTCGGCTCGTTCCTCGCACTGCTCACGTCGATCGCGTTCTTCTCGCTCGCGGTGTGGAGCTCGGGTGACGCGCTCGTCGGCGGTGCGCACGACATGGTCGGCGTGCCGGTCAACGGCTTCACGCTCGGCGCAGCGTACTTGGTGTTCGCGGTGCTCGTGCTGATCGTCTGCATCTACGGCTTCCGCTTCATGCTGTGGGTCAACAAGATCGCCGTGTGGGCGGCGAGCGTACTGTTCGTCGCGGGCCTGTTCGCGTTCACCGGCCCGTTCGATATGAGCTACGCCGGCACGGTGCAGCAGGGCAGCGCGGGCTTCTGGGCCGCGTTCGTCGGCGCGGTGCTGGTGGCGCTGAGCAACCCGGTATCGTTCGCGTCGACGCTCGGCGACTGGGCGCGCTACATCCCGCGGCACACGCCGAAGCATCGCGTGATGGGCGCCGTGTTTGCCGCGCAGATCGCGACCTTCGTGCCGTTCTTCTTCGGCCTCGCGACCGCGACGATCATCGCGACGAAGGCGCCCGCGTTCATCGCGTCGAACGACTACGTCGGCGGGCTGCTCGCGATCTCGCCGCGCTGGTTCCTGCTGCCAATGTGCCTGATCGCGATCATCGGCGGGATGTCGACCGGCACGACGGCGCTGTACGGCACCGGCCTCGACGTGTCGAGCATGTTCCCGCGCCTGCTGAACCGTGTGCGTGCGACGCTGCTGATCGGCACGATCGCGATCGCGTTCATCTTCGTCGGCCGCTTCTGGTTCAACCTCGTCGAAAGCGTCGCGACGTTCTCGACGCTGATCGACACGTTCAGCTGCCCGTGGATGGCGATCATGGTGATCGGCTACGTGACGCGGCGCGGCTACTACCTTGCCGACGACCTGCAGGTGTTCAACCGCGGGCTGCGCGGCGGCCACTACTGGTTCACGCATGGGTGGAACGTGCGCGCGATGGGGGCGTGGCTGCCGGCTGCGTTCGTCGGACTGTCGTTCGTGAACCTGCCGGGGCAGTTCGTCGGGCCGCTCGGCAACCTCGCGGGCGGGCTCGATCTCAGCGTGCCGGTGTCGCTGGCGGTGGGCGGCGCGCTGTATTTCGTGCTGCTGACGCTGTATCCGGAACCGGATGGCGTGTACGGTCCGCACGGGCGACGCTTCGTGCGCGGTGGTGGGCAGGCGGCGCGCGGCAATGGCGCACCGGCGATCCAGCCGAAGGGGTAAGCGCGTGGTGCGTTGCACCGCAGACGACGATGCCGCCGCGCGGGAGAGCCGTCGGCGGCATCGTCGTTTTCGGGCGTGTGGTTGCCGGAGCGGCGGCTGTACGCGCCACGCAGTGCATCGCAAACGAATGCGCCCACCGGGCTGGTGGGCGCGTGTCGACGTGGATGCGTGTCAGTGGAACGAACTGCCTGCGAGCATCCCGCCGTCAACGATGAATTCCGACCCGGTGCAATACGCGGATTCGTCGGACGCGAGGAACAGCACGAGATTGGCCACCTCATCCGGCTTGCCGATGCGCGCGATCGGCAGGCCGCTGTAGATCGACGACGGATCGAAATCCGCGAACTCGGGCGGGCGTGCCATCACCGTATCGATGCCACCGGGGTGCACCGAGTTCACGCGAATGCCGTAGCGGCCGAATTCGAGCGCGGCGGCCTTCGTCATCCCGCGCACCGCGAACTTGCTCGAAACATATGCGCTGCCGCCCGCGACGCCTTCCATCCCGGCCGTCGACGACACGTTGACGATCGAGCCGCCACCCGCCGCCTTCAGCGCGCTCAGCGCCGACTTCATGCCGAGCCAGCAGCCGACCTGGTTCACGTCGATCACCTTGCGATAGTCGTCGAGCGCGCACGCTTCGATCGGCACGAGCTTCAGGATCGCCGCGTTGTTCACGAGGATGTCGAGCCGGCCGAACTGCGTGAGCGTTGCATCGACGGCAATCTGCCAGTCGGCTTCGCGGGTCACGTCGAGATGCTGGAAACGCGCGGCGTCGCCGAGTTCGGCCGCGACGGCTGGCCGGCTTCGTCCAGCACGTCGGCGATCACGACGCGTGCGCCTTCGGCGACGAATCTGCGCGCTTCCGCTTCGCCATGGCCGCGGGCGCCACCCGTGATCAGCGCCACCTTGCCTTCGAGTCGTTTCATGTTGCTTGCTCCTGTGAGTGAGAGGGGCGCGCGGGGCCGCTTACGCGGAGGCGGCCGCCGCGTCGATGATGCGGATCGGATCGGCGCCGTCCCATGCACGGGCCTCTGCGATGCCGCGCGCGATCATGTCGAGCATGCCGGCGCCTTCGATCACTTCGACGCGTATGCCGGGATCGTCGGGGTCGTCGAGATAGGCGACACGCGTGGCCGGGTTGCGTGCGTCGAACACGACACGCATACCGCGGGCCGTGAGCTGCGCGAGCGAGGCATCGAGATCGTCGACGACCCACGCGACGTGATGCAGCCCGACGAGCGGTTTCCCGTGCGCATCGCGGTACGGCGATGAAGTGTCGTTCGTCACGTGAATCAGTTCGATCTGCAGATTGCCGCGATACGCGAGTCCGACGTCCATCGTGACCGTCACGGGTTCGGCGAAGTGAAGGCCGTCGAGGCGCACGTTGCGGAATACGGTCCACGGGCCGACGTCGTGGCGTTCGCGCCAGCGCGCGATGCTGCGGTCGAGATCCGCGACCACGTAGCCGATCTGGTCGATGGGGCCGAGGGCAGGTTGGTTCATGGCGTCTCCGTGGCGGACACACGTGGGCGTGCCGCGCGATGAATGGTGGCCATGATCGCAACAAAGGGCGCGCGGCGTGCCGTCCAAACGGACGAGCTCGCGCGCCGCGCCGTGGCGTGGCGGGTGGGTAGGTGCGCCAGGGCGCGACGATGCAGGTGTGCGAAGTGGAACGGAGAAGGCGCGCGCTTCCCGCTGGACGATCCGCGCGTTCGGCTCCTTGACCGTCGGAGGCACACGGTTGCCAGCGCAAGCAGGTTCGGGTCGCGTTCGCGCTCCACCGGCATCGCGCTCGCCCACGACGTCGCGGTGATGATGTTCGGCGGCTTCGCGCCGTTCATCGTCACGTGGCTGACGCACGCGAGCGGGTCGCCTGTCGCGCCCGCGTGGTACGTATTGTTCGCGGCGTCGTTCGGGCTGCTCGCGAGCGTGTTCATGCACGATGGCGCGCCGTGCGTGCTCGCGCGCCGGCAGTTTCAGGGCGAGCCGTTGAGCGCCAAGTAGCGGCCGTGGCCTGCCGCCCGCTCCGGCGAGCCATCGGCGCGGGCGGCAGGCAGGGTAGCGGTCCTGCCGATGCTTAGCATCGCGGGCGGCGGCCTACCGCGGCCGCCGCCCCATCGTTACGCTTGGGCGATCATCCACTCTGTCCGGAAGGTCGCCATGTCCCGGCTCGACTACAAGTTGCTCGGCCCATGCCTGCTCGCGATCGCAATCGACGCGATGGGCTTCGGGCTCGTCTATCCGATGATGTCCGCGATCTTCAGCGATCCGCACGCGGGCATCCTGCCGGCCGGCGCCGGCGCGCATGCGCGCAATTTCTACCTCGGCCTCGGCTACGGGATCTACCCGTTGTGCATGTTCTTCGGCTCGTCGCTGATGGGTGACCTGTCCGATCGCTACGGCCGCCGCAGGATCCTGCTGCTGTGCTTGCTTGGCCTCGCGGCCGGCTACGCGATGATGGCGGCCGGTGCGTGGCACGCGAGCGTCGCGCTGCTGCTGGCCGGCCGCGGGCTCACCGGGCTCATGGCGGGCTGCCAGGGCATCGCGCAGGCGGCGATCACCGACCTGAGCACGCCGCAGAACAAGGCGTTCAACATGAGCATCATGTCGCTCGCGTTCAGTGCGGGCGTGATCGTCGGCCCCGTGCTCGGCGGCGTGACGTCCGATCGTACGATTTCGCCGCTGTTCAACTACGGCACGCCGTTCGTGCTGGTCGCCGCGCTGTCACTGGTCTGCGCGTCCTGGACCTTGGCGTCGTATCGGGATTCGGCCGCACCGCGCGGCGACACGCGCATCGATCCGCTGCTGCCGCTGCGGATCATCGGTGAGGCCGCGCGCCAGCGCAACGTCGCGTTCCTGTCTGTCGTGTTCTTCCTGATGCAGGTCGGCTACGGACTCTATCTGCAGACCATCATGCTGTTGCTGCAGGCGAAATTCGGCTACACGAGTGCGCGGCTGGGGCTGTTCAGCGGCGTGATCGGCCTTTGCTTCGTGTTCGGGCTGTTGTTCGTCGTGCGGCGGATGCTGCGCGTGTGGCGCGTGGTCGATATCGCGAAGACGGGCCTGCTCGTCGCGGGCGTCGGCCAGGTCCTGTCCGCGCTGTTCCCGCACGAGCCGGTGCTGTGGGCGCTCGCGATGGTCGTCGGCTGCTTCGACATGGTTGCGTACACGACGATGTATACGGCGTTCTCCGACGCGGTCAGCGAGGATCGGCAAGGTTGGGCGCTCGGCGTCGCGGGCTCGGTGATGGCCGTCGCGTGGGTCGTCACGGGCGCGCTCACGAACCTGCTGCCCGTGTTCGGCGAGATCGGCCTGCTGCTGGTCGGCGGTGCGGGCTTCCTGCTCAGCTTCGCGATGATGGTCGCGTATGGCCGCACGCAGCCGGGTGCGCGAACGGCCGCGCTGTCGTAGGCGCTTTGCACGTTGGCCCGATCCTGTCGGACGTTGTCCCGCGCACCGCTGTCGCGCCGGGGCGTGTGGCACGACACTGGCGCCTCGCGTCCCGGGAGCATCCGGGCCGCGTCCGGCGGCGCCGGCTGGCCCGGCGCGCCGTTCCTTCGACATGCCAACCGAGAGAGCGACCCATGCAACATCCGACCATCCGTACCTTGGCGGGCGCGAGCGCGCCGACATCGATCGACGCTGCCCGCACCGCGCTGCTGGTGATCGACTTCCAGAATGAATATTTCAGCGGCCGCCTGCCGATTCCGGAGGGACCGCGCGCACTGGGCAACGCGCAGCGCGTGATCGCGTTCGCCGATCGTGCGGGCATTCCGGTGTTTCACGTCCAGCACGTCGATGCGGCCGACGGCCCGATCTTCGCCGACGGCAGCGACGGCTTCCGCTTTCACGCGGACCTGCAGCCGGCGGCGCATCACACGGTGGTGAAGAAGACGTCGGTGAGCGTGTTCCCGACGACGGACATCGATGCGCGCCTGAAGGCGGCCGGTGTCGACACGCTGATCGTCACGGGCCTGATGACGCATGCATGCGTCGCCGGCGCGGCACGCGATGCGGTGCCGCTCGGCTACGCGGTGATCGTCGTCGACGACGCATGCGCGACGCGCGACCTCGACATCGCGGGCGGCGGCACGGTATCGCACCGCGATCTCCATCGCGCGACGCTGGCCGCGCTGTCGGACACGTTCGGCGACGTGTTGACGACCGAGCAGGTGCTGGCGCTTGCCGTCGCCTGACGGCCGCACGGATGCGTGCTTCAGTCGGCCCAGCCCGGCGCGGCGTATACGACTTCGCCGCGGAAGCACGTCTCGATCACACGAGTTTGCGCGAACGTCTCGACCGGATGCGCGAACGGATTGCGGTCGAGGATCGCGAAGCTCGCGTCCTTGCCCGCTTCGAGCGAACCCGTGCAGTCGTCGAAGCGCAACGCATACGCGGTGTTTGCCGTATAGGCCTCGCGCATCGTGAGCAGGTCGAGGCGTTCGTGCGGATTCCACGGCGGGCTGTCGGGCTGGTCGATCAGCAGGTGCGTGATGCCAGTCTGGATGATCTGCATCGGGTCCATCGTGCTGACCGACCAGTCGGAGCCGGCCGCGAGCATCGCGCCTGCGTTGCGAAGGCTGCGGAACGGATAGTTGCGCGCGGTGCGTTCCGCGCCGAGCAGGTCGCGGTAGAGCTGCTGCTCCTCGCGCGCGGCCGTCCACAGCGTCTGCACGCTGGCGATCGCGCCGAGCCGGTTGAAGCGGCTCATGTCGGCCGGATCGACGAGCTGCAGGTGGGCGAGCTGCGCGCGGCGGTCTCGCCTGCCGTTGCGGATCTGGACATATTCGAGCGCGTCGAGTGTCATGCGCACCGCACGGTCGGCGAGCGTGTGGAAATGCAGGTCGAAGCCGGCCGTATCGGCGAGCAGGCAGATCTCGTTCAGCGCGTCCTGGCTCCACAGCGCGAGGCCGCAGTCGTCGGTGCCGGCGTATGGATCGAGCAGCGCGGCGGTTCCTCTTCGGTCACGCCACGCGAACAGCCCGGCCCGGTTCGCCAGGCCGAGCTTCACGAGCGCGCGCCCGAGATAGGTACGTACGCTGCTCGGCTTGAGCGCGAGCGTGTCGGCGATCTGCGGGACGGGCCGGCCTTGCAGCACCGCGCGGCACACGAGCCGCTCGCGCTGCGACAGCGCCGCGCCGCTGGCCGACAGGCGCTGTTCGAACCGCTGCAGCAGCGCGCCGTCGTCCGAGCGCGGCGTCAGGCGGGCGAGCCGTGCATGCTGGATCAGAAGCGGCAGCACGAAATCGCCGAGCTGCCGCAGCAGCGCCAGCTCGGCCAGCGTATAGGACGGCTGGCCGCGCCGGCGGAACAGCGAGAACGCATAGACATAGTCGCGCTCGCTGCCGAGCAGCGTGCAGTCTTCGCCGAGATCGCCGAGCGCGAAATGGCGGCCGTATTCGGTTGCCGTATCGATGTCCTCGTTGCACGAGAACACGAGCTGCGAATCCGTGGCGCGCTCGATATGCGGGAGCTGCGTGTCGGTGCGCCAGTCGCCCTGGGTATACAGATCGAGCGCGTGGCGTGTGCCGTCGGGATCGTCGCCGCCCGCGAAGAACAGCACGTCGACGCTGTCGACCGACTGCGACGGTGCATCGCGACGGTAGCGTGTCGCGACGCTGTAATGGGACTGCGGGTCGACGGTTTCGCGCAGCCACGCCCAGAGCCGGGCGGGAAACTGCGGACTGCCGAGGCTGGCGACCAGGTCGCCGGCATTGCTGAGGGAAATATGCGCGGGGCTCATCGTTGACACCGTCTTCGCGAACGGCAGCCCGTGCCGGCGCGTTTCGCTTGCGACGGCACGCCGGCGGCGCGGCGGCGGGCGGTGCGGTCATGCGGGCCGGAGGCCGGTGCGGCGGCGAAGCTCGATTGTTGGGGACTTCGCCGGTGAGGGGCATCCGCGCTTGCCGGACGGACGGGCGGTCGTCCGTCGACGGATGGTGCGCATCGTGGCGCACCACGTGCCGGCCGCGCGCGTCAGAACATCGTGTTCGCGTTCGCGGACTTTTCCGGTACCGACTGGACCACGTCCCAGTGTTCGACGATCTTGCCGTCCTTTACGCGGAAGATGTCGACGACCGCTTCGCCGCGGTCGCCCGGGCGCTCCGTTGCATGCACGTGCAGGTAGACGAGGTCGCCGTCGGTTGCGCTGCGCACGATGCGTGCGCGCGAAGCCGGGTTCTTCTGGAACGCGCCGACGAAGTACGACACGAACGGCTTCTTGCCGTCCGGCACGTGCGGGTTGTGCTGCTTGTAGTCGTCCGCGACGACGGCGGCGGCTTCGACGGCTTCGTGCTTGTTGAAGAAGCGGTCGTAGAACGTCAGCACGAGCTGGCGGTTGGCTTCCTCGGCGGCCAGGTCGCGCGTGGCCGGGCCGGCGGCCAGCGCGGCCGTCGACGCGGCCAGCAGGACGAGCGCGGCAACGGCGCGAACGGGGGAGCGGAGCGATGACATGTTGCGGGTTCCTTGTCTGACGAAGCGTGGGTGGGGGCGCGATGCGTGACGGCGGGTCGAGCCTGCCGCGGCGATCGGCGTGCGACGGCGCATGGTTGCGGATACACGAGCCTTGTCGATGCGAAGGATTCACAGCTGGGTGCGAATCGTCACGATGCAGGCCGGGCGAGGCCGCACGCCGTCATCATGCTTCGTTGAACTGGCGAATCCGCGCGGCCGTCGGGTCGTTCGAATGGTACAGTTGCCGCGAATCCGTCACAAGAAGTCAGCGCGGTGTGAACAGGTCACACCGCGCTGACCATGCGTTGCCCTTGAAAGAGAATCCCGTCATGTCGTTTCCGCCCGCCGATGAACCCGTCGAACTCGATCAGCCGTGCCCGATCCGCGATGTGCTCGACCGCATCGGCGACCAGTGGAGCCTGCTCGTACTCGAAGCGCTGTCCGGCGGGACGATGCGTTTCAACGAACTCGGCCGTACGATCGGCGATGTGTCGAACCAGATGCTGTCGCGCACGCTCAAGCGGCTCGAGCAGGACGGCTTCGTCAGTCGCACGTTGCACGCAGAAGTGCCGCCGCGTGTCGAATATGCGCTGACCGATCTCGGGCGTTCGTTCCTGACGCCGATGCAGGCAATGATCCGGTGGGCCGACGAACATCATCGATCGATCTGCGTTGCGCGACGGCGTGCACGGGAGCTGGAGGGCGGCGGGCGCTGAGCGGGGCGCTTGCGCCGTCTTGTCGCAGGGTGTTGTGCCGCGGATCGGTTGTGATCCATCCGGCGACGCGTGGCTTGATTGCCGGTGTATCGCCATTGCATGATTTCGTTATCCGAATGGTCTCGTCGGGTTGAGCGAGGGCGCCGACGCTACGGTGTGTTTCATTCGGCCCGAATGCGGCAATGCGCTGGCGGTGCTCCGCTTGCAAGGGCAGGTGCGGGGCGACCGCGACAGCGGACTTTCTCCGCCTGGCGTACGAAGGGTGCGGCAGGGTCCGGTCGAGGCGGGATGGTGCGCCGTAGATCGGCGAGCATGTCGATGGTCGAGGTTGCGTGACCGGAAGCGTCGACGCCGGTTTGCGCAACGGCATTGGGGCGGGGGCTGGATTCGCGGGGGTGCCTGCCGGGCATCATGATTGTCGGGGCCGAACGGCACGGATTCGCCCGCACCGGCCCGCCCCGGGCCTGCCACCGGCCGGGCGCCGGATGGCTGCCTATCGCCACGTACCGTCGACGTAGATCCACACCTGTCCCTGGCGGCGCCAGTAGCCGGGCACCCATCGGCGCCCGGGACGCCGTGCGACCCAGCGCCCCGACACCCATATATAGCGGCCACGCTGCCAGCGCCAGTAGCCGTCCGTCCATATATAGCCGTGCGGCCGTGGCGGCGGCGGGCGGCGGTCGTGCCGGGCGGCCGGCGGTGCGAAGCCCGGGCGGTCCGGATAGGGCGGGCCGCCCGGCACGCGATTCGGGCCGGCCGGCCGGTAGACGGGCGGAGCGGGCTGGGCCGAGGCGGCGCGGAGCCAGCCACCGGTGCCCGCGAAGGCGGCGGTCAATCCGATGGCGCGTAACAACGAGCGTCGATTCATGGCGTGTCCTGTTCTGTATTCGAGGCTGCCTTACATTAGCCTGCCAGTCGGCCGGCCGGGTTACGCGAGCGGTTAAGGCTGTTACCGCATGTCACGGCAGGTGGGCGAACCCCGGCAGGTGGACGCCGGCTCTTCTATATGGATGGCCACGGGTGGATGTGACCCGCTGAACGAATGTCGTGCCCTGTTTGCTGGCCGACGGATGTGTTTTAGGTGTCCCGATCCTGAAATTCGAGATCGGATTGGGTAAAATTTGCCGATTCCGGGGTGTCGCGCCGAATCCGTTTGTTGTTTCTATGCAACCGTCAAGACGATGACATGAAAGAATGGTGCGATGAAAGGCTCCAAAAAGCCCCCGTCAAGAAGTCAAAAACAAACGTCAAAACAAATACTTATAACTCGGCCCCACTTTCATTATTTCTAGTTCTGGAAAAGCTTATTTCTTTATTTGCAGATCGCTCCCCTAGGGTACACCCCTAAACTCACGGTTCCCAAACGGGCAACTATCCGGGCGCCGCCAGCAGGATCGATGGCGCTCCCGGGCGGTTGCAGACCGTTTATGAACAAGGTCGCGAGACCTGCCTCTTTTTAGAAGGGAGCTCCACGAATGAACAAGACTCTGATCGTTGCAGCAGCTGCAGCATCGTTCGCAACCGTCGCTCACGCGCAAAGCAGCGTCACGCTGTACGGCGTGCTGGACGCAGGCATCACCTACACGAGCAACGTCCAGCCGGCACTCGGCCAAGCTGGCAAGTCGCGTTGGGCGATGGGTTCGGGCATTGACCAGAGCCGTTTCGGCCTGCGTGGCTCGGAAGACCTGGGTGGCGGCCTGAAGGCAATCTTCACGTTGGAAAGCGGCTTCGGTATCGGTGACGGCAAGCTGGGCAACAACGGCGGCATGTTCAACCGTCAAGCTTTCGTCGGCCTGTCGAGCCAGTACGGCACGGTCACGCTGGGTAAGCAATATGACGCAACGCAAGACTACCTGGCGCCGCTGACGGCAACGGGTTCGTGGGGCGGCACGTACTTCGCGCACCCGCTGAACCTCGACCGTCTGAGCACGACCGGTGATGTCGCTCAGAACAACACGATCAAGTTCACGAGCGCGAACTACGCTGGCCTGCAATTCGGCGGCACGTACTCGTTCTCGAACAACACGAACTTCGGCAACAACCGTGCGTACAGCGCAGGCGTTGCATACCAGTTCCAAGGCCTGAAGCTGGCTGGTGCATACTCGCAAGCGAACCTGGGTGACGGCACGAACGCAAACGGCGCAACGTCGTCGGCGATCGGTGGCATCGCTAGCCAAGGCCGCGTCCGCACGTACGGTGCTGCTGCTGGTTACGCATTCGGCCCGGCGCAAGTCGGCGCTGCATGGACGCAAGCGCGTCTCGACAACAATGCTGTCGGTCTGGGCACGCTGCGCACCGACAACTACGAAGTCAACGCCAAGTACAACCTGACGCCGGCTCTCGGCCTGGGCGCTGCGTACACGTACACGAACGCGAAGATCAACAACGGCAGCACGCACTGGAACCAGTTCGGCCTGCAAGCTGACTACGCACTGTCGAAGCGCACGGACGTCTACGCACAAGCTGTGTACCAGCGTGCAGCGAAGAACGGCATCGGCGCGTCGATCTACAACGGCAACAACTTCAGCGACAACCTGCCGAGCTCGTCGATCAACCAAACCGCAGCAACGGTTGGTCTGCGTCACCGCTTCTAAGCGTGACGGCGGGGTAACCCGCTTCGCAGCATCGAAAAAGGCGCCTTCGGGCGCCTTTTTTTTCGTCTGCGGAATGCGACGGCGACGATTCGGATCGCCGGAATGCAAAAAAGCGAGGCATTGGCCTCGCTTTTTGCATTCTGCGCCGGTGTCGAGCTCGGCAGCCGGCTGCCGATGGCGTCAGCGCGTGTATTCGCCGTTGGCTTCCGGCTGGAACACGATCGCGGAGACCTTCATCAGCTTTTCGGCACCGCTCGGCTGCATCACCTTGACCATCTGGCCACGCTGGGTGCCCAGCAGTGCCATGCCGACGGGCGAGAAGACGTTCAGGCGGCCGAGTTCGAGATTGGCGGCATCCGGATAAACAATCGTCCAGGTGGCCTGTTCCTGGGTCGCCTCGTCGAGCAGCGTGATCTGCGAGTTCATCGTGACGACATTGGCCTTGATGGCGTCGGGCTGGACGATGTCGGCACGCTCCAGCAGCGTGTCGAGCATGGTCTGGAAGCGCGGGTTATGTTCGGCGTGCTTTTCGAGGCGAGCAACGTCGAGTTCGGTCAACTGGTAAAGGCGTTGTTTCATGGGAGTTCTCCAAATGATCGGCAAGGGCAGGCGTGGCGTGCCTATGGGGATCGCCCGGAGCCTGTCTGACCTGGCTCCGGGAGGAGACCGAGCCGTCAGATCAGGCGCCGGGCAGGGGCGAGCGGCGCCTGGGTCGTGCGTCGAGCGAGGGGATGCACCGGATGGCCGGCGCGCGCGCGCACGCCGGACGGGCCGGACGGCGAAACCGTAAGGAGCGTGAGCGCGAACATGGTGGATGGAAGATCGACTGACGAATATAACCTTACGATTCTACAACACAACCTTCGGGATATGTGATTTGGCTGTCGGCATTTCGTCAGCGATTGTTGTGTGGATGAAGCAAGTTACGACGATGTCACTCGGGATGCGCCGGCGATTTTTGTCAAAATCGCAACGCTGTATGTTCAAACTAAGGGTTTCCCCTTGGATGAGCGACAACTAAACTGGATTCCATCGCTTCAGACAGTTCTGCCGAGGCGACGCCAAAAGAGAACATATACCGGAGGTAAATCATGAAGTCGATCATCTACGCAGCCATCGCCGCATCCGTCCTTGCCGCACCGATCGCATCGTTTGCACAGTCCGAACAGGGGCTGACGCGCGACCAGGTCAAGGCCGAACTCGTGCAACTCGAACAGAACGGCTACAAGCCGCTCGCGAGCGATTCGCAGTACCCGAACGACATCCAGGCAGCCGAACAACGGATCCAGCCGAACCAGCCGACGCTTGCTCAGGCCGACACGAGCGGCTATGGCGCCGTGGCGACGGGTGCCGGCCAGGCAGGCCGCCGCATCACGCGTGACGCGCCGAACCCCGTGAACTCGGTCTACTTCGGCAACTAATCGAACGTCCCCGGTCTGCCCGAGCGCAGGATTCAATCGACGAGACGCGCGGCATGAGCCCGCGTCGTTCGCCCGCAGGAGCAGAACCTCCGTCGCCGCATGCCGGCGGCTTTCCGCCCAGACGCTGACGCGTTTGGGCCTTTTTCGCTGGGGCGAATCAGGTGGAAGCGACCGGAGTGCCGTGAATGTAGTGTTCGAGTTGGCTGATCGTGAACTGCTGATCGGCAATCACGCTCTTCACGAGGTCGCCGATCGAGATGAGCCCGACCAGCTTGCCGCCGTCGAGAACGGGCAGGTGGCGCATGCGATGTTCGGTCATCAGCGCCATGCACTCGTCGGTGGATTGCGAGGGTTCGACGTAGCGCACCTTCGCCGTCATGATTTCCTCGACGCGGGTGGCTTTCGATGAGCGGTCCTGCAGGACGACCTTGCGCGCATAATCGCGCTCGGTGACGATGCCCGCGATGTCGTCGCCGTCCACCACCAGCAACGCGCCGATCCCCTTTTCCGCCATCAGCTTGATGGCGTCGTAGACGAGATCGGTCTTCGTGACGGTGTAGATCGTGCGGCCCGAATCCGGCTTGGCCTTGAGAATCTGCGCGACAGTCGTGCTCATTCGCTTTCTCCGTGTGCAGGTCGATACAGGGAAGGCAGGGCGTTGGTGCGCGACACCCGATAAGCCCAGTATAGCCGGGCAGCCAGTGGCAGTCGCGTGACGTTTCCAGATTAGCGGTAAACTCCGGTCACGCACTATCCACACAACTCCTACATTCCTGAACGTTTCGATTGAATTCATGATGTCTTCGCGTCCCCAATCGCCCACGCAGGGCAATGACCAGGCCGACGAGTGCGTGACACTCGTCGCCACCGCGTCGCTGCCTACGCGCTACGGTACGTTCAAGTCATACGCGTTTCGCGTATCGGGCAGCGATGCCGAACATCTCGCGCTCGTGATGGGCGACGTCGCCGGCGAGCAGTCCGTGCTGACGCGCCTTCATTCCGAATGCCTGACCGGCGATGTATTCGGCTCGTACCGCTGCGACTGCGGCGAGCAGCTCGATCTCGCATTGCGCTACATCGCGGCGGAAGACCGCGGCGTGCTGCTGTACCTGCGCGGCCATGAAGGGCGCGGGATCGGCCTGAGCAACAAGATTCGCGCTTACGCGCTGCAGGAGCAGGGGCGCGACACCGTCGAGGCGAACCTCGACCTCGGCCTGCCCGACGACGCCCGCGAATACGATTCGGCCGCCGCGATTCTCCGGATCCTCGGCGTGACGTCGGTGCGGCTGATGAGCAACAACCCGGCTAAGTTCGATACGCTCGCGAAGCACGGCATCCCCGTCTGCGAACGCGTGGCGCTTGCAGTGCCCGTGCGCGAGGAAAACGAGCGTTATATCCGCACGAAGCAGACGAAGTTTGGGCACTACTTCGAAGAAAACGAGTAATAGCCGCGGGCGCACCAGCGCCCGTATCTCGTCATTCGTTCACTGGATCGTCGCCGACAAAGGCGACGATTTCCATCTCTCCTCCATCCGTTCCGCTTTCAGGTTTGTGACGGCACTTGCGTTATTCCGCCTGAACGATCCGTCTCCCCTATGTCCACACCGTCTAAGATCGAAACCGAGCGCCTGACGCTGCGTCGCTGGCGGCCGGCGGACGTGGACGCGTTGTCGGCGATGCATGAGGATCCGGACGTGACCGCATGGCTCGCGCGCGGCCCGATGTCAGTTGACGAGTCGAGCGACGCCATCGCGCGCTTCGACGCGCATTTCGACGCACACGGTTTCGGCCCGTGGGCCGTCGAGCGCCGCGCCGACGCGATGCTGATCGGTGTGTGCGGCCTGTCGCACGTAGCGCGTGCCACGCATCCGATGGCGCCGTGCGTCGAGATCATATGGCGGCAGGCGCGTCACGCGTGGGGTCACGGCTATGCTGTCGAAGCCGCTGCCGCCGCACTGGCCGACGGGGTCGACCGGATCGGGCTCGGCGAGATATTTGCGTGGACGGCCGACACCAACCTGCGATCACGGCACGTGATGCAGCGGCTCGGCATGCAGCGTCAGCCCGCGCGCGATTTCGACCATCCGGCGTTGCCGGAAGGACACGCGCTGCGTCGGCACGTCGTGTATGCCGCTCGCGCCGCCGGCCACGCCGGCGCGTAACGGCTCACGCGTGATCACGCTGTCAGCGCCACGTGCCGTTCTGCAGCACGATCCGGTAGCCGTCGGCATCCTCGAAAGTCTGGCCGGATATTTCCCAGAACGGATTGAACGACGTCACCGGCATGAAGCCATGTTCCGTGGCGCGCGCGCAGGCGGCTTCCCATTCCGGCCGATCGGGCAGGTAGAACACGATCAGGTCTTCGGGCGTCGGTGACGGCGCGATCGGGTGGTCAGGGCAGTGCGTGAATTCGAAGTGATAGTCGAGGCCGTCGCGCCCGAGCATCACGCCGGAAAACCCGTCGTGATCTTCAAAGCGCGCGAGAACGGACAACTCGAGGGCGTCGCGATACATGCGCTCGGTACGGGCGAGGTTGCTGACTGGGCGGGCAATGCGCAGATGGGCGTGCAAGATGGCCTCGGAGGCGAGTGGCGGGCCGGTCAATGATAAGCCTGCCGATCCGGATTGCGTGTGGCGAACGGAGCGCGTGTCCGCGCGGGCCCATCGTATCGAACGATATGGGCACCTTCCGGCCAAACGAATCGAACCGTCGAACCTCGTCTCATGAAAGGAAAAACATGACGCTCCCGATCAAATGCGCACACCCCATTGCAGCCGGTGCTTGTCAGGACAACCTTCGGCGTCCTGTTTTAGCCTCAGTCTGTCGATCGATGGGCCGACGTGCGGATCCCGGGCGAGTGCGTGCGAATGGGTAAGCCCGATCTCCGTCGGCCGGTTACCGGCCCTTATCGCCAGTCGCGATGGGCGAGCGTGCTGGAGGTTGCCTTTGGATGGGTGGCCAAGGGGACGATGGTACTGGTCGGACTCGGCATGGTCGCATTAGCGGCCCTGACGGGCGACGTGGGTGCACTGGCGGACCTGCCAACGACCAAAAAGGGTTGGTTGACCCTGCTGCTGGTCGTGTTCGCGTTGGTCGTGCTGATTTTTGCGGTGCACCACTACTGGCCGTGGCCGCCTGGTGCGCGCCCGGCAGGTTAGGCGGGGGAGGAGGGGGATGTGTCCCCGCAATTCGAGCGGGCAAGAAAAAGCCCGCTTCATTGAGCGGGCTGAATCCATGTTTGGAGACATGGAGGAGACAGACGTAAATTTAAGGGAAAACCCGAGGCATGGCAAGCCCTAGTTGTATCGATACAACTTCTTGTTGCGCCGCACTCACATGCCGCCTGCCCGGGCGTGCGCCGCAAACGCGCTGAACCGCTCCTGCGCGATCGGTAATGCGTACTTGTCGCGCATCTCCGTTTCGATCCATGCACAGGCCTCGCGCGCGCAGTCGGTCAGCGCATGCCGCGTAGCATGGCCATCGATGTCGTAGACGAAGCGCACGCCAACCTCGTCGTCGGCCACCTGCCGCTCGAGCTGGTTGAGCTGCAACTGCGGCCCATGCTGTTGCGACAGCGCACGCAATTCATCGAAGTGATATTCGAGCCAGTCGGCGAAGAACAGCGCGTCGCTGTGGCACGGCAGCCGGAAGGCCGCGCTGCGCGACGGGCGCGGCCCGGGTTCGCCGGCCGACGCGCGCGGTTCGCCGTCGGTGGCGATGGACGCGTCGACGGGCGCGAGCGGCTGCTGAATCTGTCGGTAGGGCTCGCGATCGCGCAACGCATGCCACAGCAATTCGTCGCCGGCGGCGCCGGAAGGCTGCATCGTCAGGTCATGCCGGCCTTCGCCGGCCGGCGCGATGTCGCGGATCACGAGGCGCAGCGAGCAGAGCGGCTCGTCCGCGACCAGCAGCGTCGCCGCGCGCGGCAGCCCGCAGACGAGCGGCGCGGCGCCGGCCGCACGGAACACGAGCCCGCGACGGTCGAGCCGCACGAGCGGCAGCGGCCGGGGAAACGACGGGTAGACAACCGCGATGCGGGCGCCGTTGGCGCTCGTCAACCCGGGCATCATCGCGCGAAAGACCTGAGACTGGTCCACGTTGATTCTCCTTCGTTACGATGCGGCCCGGACAGAAACGCGCGTTCCGGTTCAGGCGGCGATGGCTTGCCGGGCAGCCTGCCCCGGCTCGATTCCCAGTGCTGCAAACGTTTGCGGATCGATGTCGATCCAACATGCGACCACCAGACGTCCGTCTACCTGCCTCGGCGGGCCTGCGCGGTGCGCGTGTATGCCGATCCGGCGGAACAGCCGCTCCATGCTCGCGAACGTCACGCCGATCAGCTGCCGCGCGCCAAGCTGCGCCGCGCATTCGACGACGGCTGCGAGCATCGGGCGCACGGCCCATTCGGCATTGCCCGGCCCGCCTTCGTCGTCGGTTGCCGCAAACCGGGACAACTCCCAGACGGCGGCCGATTGCGGCAGCGGCATGTCTTCGGCGATCAGGTCGGCGAACAGCGACTTCAGCAGATACGGGCGCGTCGTCGGCAGCAGGCGCGCACATCCGCACATGTCGCCGCCGGCGTTCCGCGCGAACACGTACACGGTATCGTCGCGATCGAACTGGTCGCGCTCGAAGCTTTCGTTCGCCGACGGGAGTGCCCAGCCCAGCTGCTCGACGAACACACGGCGCCGATAGCGCCCGAGATCCGCCGCAAGTTCGTGTGGCAACCGCCCTTCCTCGTGAACGAAGGTCCGCATGGTGTCCTCGGATCTGTGCTTTTGTATGCGTGCATTACATCGCGCAGCACGAGGGGGCTGTAACTGGTAACTCTTACAGGGTGACGCCGGAAAGACGCCGTTTAGGACGTGGTAACGGTTTCTTGATCAACGGGATTGAAAACCGTGGCGCTTTTGCTTATAAAGAGCGCCAGCATCATGAAATTGTCAGAGGAATAGAGGCGCAGCCAGTTGTCACTGGAGCGTCGGACCGGCATGATAGGCGTCGTTGTGCCCGAGCAGTGCCGACGCGACCGCGGCAGCCCAGTCGATGCACGCGAGCCGTGCAGCGAGCGCGGCGGCGGTGCGGAACATGCCGATGTCGGCACCCGTGGCGTCGGTGACCATCACGTTGCTGCGGACGTCGCCGCCCGCGAGCACGAACGTGCCGGTCGCGCGTTCGAGGTACCAGTCCCAGCCGATCGTCACGTAAGCGACGCCGGCACTGGCCGGGCGATGCCATTCGGTGTAGCCGGCGAGGCGTGCGTCGATGGCGCTGTCGCGCAATTCCTCGAGCAGCGATGCGTCGAGGCCGCTTGCGACATGGTCGAGCGCAAGCACGGCCAGTGCGCCTTCTGACAGGCGTACGTAGCCGTCCGGGGACGGGCCGGGGACCGAGTGCAGCAAAGGTGAAGTCATGCGCGGAATGTATCAGCCTCGAACGGGTGCTGGAACCTGACAAGTATGACAGCGTGACGTTGTCGGAGAATGAATGGAACTGCGCTGGCAGGATGCCTATCAACAATTCAGCGCCGCGGAAGACGAGCAGCAGCTCTTCCAGCGGATTGCCGCCTATTCCAAACGGCTGGGATTCGAATATTGCTGTTACGGCATTCGCGTCCCGCTGCCCGTATCGAAGCCCGCGGTCGCGATCTTCGATACCTATCCGGACGGCTGGATGGCGCACTACCAGGCGCAGAACTACATCGAGATCGACTCGACGGTTCGCGACGGCGCGCTCAGCACCAACATGATCGTCTGGCCGGACGTCGACCGGATCGAACCGTGCCCGCTGTGGCAGGACGCACGTGATTTCGGGTTGTCGGTGGGCGTCGCGCAGTCGAGCTGGGCACCCCGCGGCGCGTTCGGCCTGCTGAGTATCGCCCGCCGTGCCGACCGGCTGACGCCGGCCGAGATCAACATGCTGACGTTGCAGACCAACTGGCTCGCGAACCTGTCGCATTCGCTGATGAGCCGCTTCATGGTGCCGAAGCTGGCGCCGGCGGCGGGCGTCACGCTGACCGCGCGCGAGCGCGAGGTGCTGTGCTGGACGGCCGAGGGCAAGACCGCGTGCGAAATCGGCCAGATCCTCAGCATCTCGGAGCGGACGGTCAACTTCCACGTCAACAACATCCTCGAGAAGCTGGGCGCGACGAACAAGGTCCAGGCGGTCGTCAAGGCGATCTCGGCCGGGCTGATCGAGACACCCTGACAGGAGGGCGTGAAGGCGGCAGCGCGACATGCGGCTGCCGCCACGCCGCTCACTCCATCATCGGCTCCGCTTCCTTCGCGGTCCAGCTCACGCTGGAAATGCTCTTCTCCATGCTCATCCGGCTCGCAATCTGCTCGAGCTTCTGCTGATCCTTCGGATGCAGCTTCAGTGTCGCGGTGACCTTCAGCCGGTCCGGCTGGTCGGGCACGTCCTCGCTCGTGAGGCTCTGGAACGACAGCGGCTTCGCATACATCGAGTTCGACAGCAGCGTGCGGATATGCACTTCGTCGGAGGCCAGGCAGATCACGGTGATCTGGTATTCGCGCACGAGATCTGCGTTCGATACCGGCGTCGCGTTGATCGCCTGGCTGACGCTGCGCAACAGCGTATTGGTGAGCAGCACGACGCCGGTGCCGGCGAGCGCCGGCACGTAATGACCGGAACCGGACAGCACGCCGACGGCGGCCGAGCACCACAGCGTCGCGGCGGTGTTGATGCCCTGGATCGAGCCCTTGTCGCGCATGATCACGCCGCCGCCGAGGAAGCCGACGCCCGACACGACGTAGGCGGCGATCTGCGTGACGCCCGCGACGCCGTTGCCGGTCAGCACGCCGAGCGTGACGAAGAGGCACGCGCCGCTCGCGACGAGCGTGATCGTGCGCAGGCCGGCCGTGCGCTGGCGCATCTGGCGTTCGATGCCGATGGCGACGCCGCAGGCGAACGCGGTGAAAAGACGGAGTGCGAAATCGAAAGTCATGGGTGTCCTGCCGTGCAAGAAGCGCGTGCCGTTTCGCGTCGCTGCGGCAAGGCCGAAGGCGACACGAAGATAGCCGTCATCGCGCGGTACTGTACCGCGCGAATGCGTCATTCAGTGTGAAACGGGTGGCGTGCGGCTCGCGGAACGCGAGCCGGGCAGGAGAACTGCGTCGGACAGGCGTTCAGGCGGCAAGCGGCGCACGCAACGGAGTGCTGCAACTGTCCACGATGGTTCCTGAAGGAAGAATGGGCGGCATTCTAGTGGGCGGCGAGCGCATGCGTCAACCGCCTCGCGGCGGCTGCGCTACTGCGCCGAGCCGATCGTCCCGGTCGCAAGCGCGAGCGCGGCAGCGGCCGACAACGCCCCGGCATAGCTGTCGACCTCCGCGTTGCGGGCGGCGAGCAACTGGCTTTGCGCGATCGTCGCGTCGGTGACCGACCCGACGCCGTTCCGGTACGCGGTCAGCGCCGCGTCGTAACTCGTTTGCGCGGCGTCTACGAGCGCCTTCGCGGCGTCGTGCGACGCCAGGCTCGTCTGTACCGCGTTTTGCGCGGCGACGACCTGGCGGACCGCTTCCTCCTTGGTCCGCGTGAGGCGCGCGGAGGCGCTTTCCGCGTCGTTGCGCGCCTGCATCAGCACCGCCGAGCGCAGGCCGCCGTCGTACAGCGGAATCGTCACGCCGAGGAACACGCCGCCGCCGTAGCGGCTGCCGTTCAGGTTGACGGTCGGCGCCTGGTCGCCGATCGCGGGCAGCGCGGAGATGGACGTGCCGCCGCTCGCGTACGACGTCGACGCGGACAGGAAAATCTTCGGCATGAACGCGGCTTCCGCGGCCTTGATCTTCGCGCGGTCGGCCTTTTCGAGCGCGAACGCGCCCTGCAGGTCGGGGCGGCGCGCGATCGCATCCGACACGATCGCGTCGACCGACGAGCCGAGCGAGGGCGGCAGCGGTCGCTTCGGCAGCGCGGCGACGGTCGGCTTCGACAGCGGCGAGATGCCGAGCGCGGAGACGAGGGCGAGGTAGCCGTCGCTCTCCGCGCCGTTCGCCTGCACGAGCGCGAGGTTGGCCTGCGCGCGGTTCTGCGTCGCCTGCGCGAGTTCGACGACCGTGCCGACACCGTGCTTGAGCCGCGCGCGGGAGGCCGCGAGGATCGCGTCCGCGTTCGCAAGGCCCTGCCGGGCGCTGAGCGCGCGCGAGCGTGCGGCTTCGTAGCGGTAATACGCGACGGTCACGTCGTGGATCACCTGCTGGTGTACGGCCGTGAACGCGACATTCGACGCGATCGACGCCTGTTCGGCCGCTTCGACGCGCGCGGCGCGGCCGCCGAAATCGAACAGCAGCCATTGCAGCGACAGCGCCGAGATGGCGCCGTGCACGGTGGAGTTGCTCGACGAGTCGCCGAGGAACGACGACGTCGACCCGTGGTTTGCCTGGTACCCGCCCATGGCCGTCGCGGACAGCTTCGGCAGGTAGGCGGTCTTGGCCAGGCCGACCGCGAGCGCCGCGTTACGCGCGTCGTTCCATGCGATGCGGGTCAGCGGGTTCGTCGATTCGGCGAGATCGATCAGCTCGGGGAGCGTGTACGCGTGCGCGGCATCGAGCGCGGCCGGCGGCGAGACGGACGCGAGCGCCGGCGACGCAGGCAGCGTGTAGTCGTGCGAACCTGGCGCGGACGCGCGCGGCGGGCCCGGCACGATGTCGCCTGCGGCGGACGTTTGCGGCTGCCACGGGCGGTCGGACGCCTCCGGCGCCAGATCGATCGACGACGTCGCGCAGCCGGCCAGCGCGACGGCGGTCGCGAGGGCGGCGGCGGCGATCGAGGCGGCCGGCGGTTCAGGTACGCGCATGGGGGGCAGGCTCCTTCGGTGTGGCTTGACGGGCGGCATCGGCGATGTGCGCGAGCCGCATGTCGATCAGGTTCAGCAGCGCGTCGCGTGCGGGGTCGGTGGGGGCTGCGCGCGGTGGGGTAGCCGGCGGCGCGGAGGGTTCTCGATGGGGCGCGGTATCGTCATCGCGCGGTTCGGTCACGCGAGCAAGCTGCGCGCCGATGGCCGCGTCGCCGGGCTTGCGTTCAGCGAGCAGGAACAGCGGCCCTTCGAGCGCGCCGAGTTCCGCGAGCGCGCGCCGCCGCGTGGCGAGCCACGAAGCGGCCGGCCTCACCCACGACGGTTCGTAGTGGACCAGCCCGAGCTCCTGCGTGATCGCGCCGTGGCGGGCAAACGCCTCAGCCGCGAGCGCGCGCCGCTCGGCCGGCTGCGCGACCTGCACGAGGCGCCGCCACTGGTCGATCAGCGCGGCGAGCCCGGCGTCGATCTGCTTGCCGATGCTGACGGGCCAGATGCGCGTGAACACGAGATACACGACGACGTTGCCGAGCAGGATGCCGATCGTGCGATCGCGCGCGATCGTCAGGTCGAAGCCGGGGCCGGCGCCCTGGATCACGCACAGGAAAAACGCGAACGCGATCTGGAAGCCGGCATACGCGATGCGTGGCGAGCCGAACGCGACCCACGCGGCGAGCCACCCGCCGGCGAACACCAGCGCCATCAGGTGCCCGACCGACGATAGCGACGGCACGACGAAGACCAGTGCCGCCGTGCCGAGCAGCGCGCCGACGATGCAGCCGAAGATCCGCAGCGTGAGCTTCTCGACCGTCTCGGCCGTCGAGCCGAGCGACACGATGTAGCAGGTGACGACGCAGGTATGGATGCCCGACCAGTCGAGCTGCGAATACAGCAGGTAGCAGAAGATCGCCGCGGCGGTCGTCTTCAGCGCGTAGCGTATGTGGTCGGGATTGGTGCGCGCGTCGGGCAGGAAGAAGCCGCCGCGCGGTGCGGGAGGCGGGGCAGTTGCCGAAGCCGTCGAAGCCGTCGAAGCCGTCGAAGCCGTCGAAGCCGACGAAGCCGACGAAGCCGACGAAGCCGACGAAGCCGACGAAGCCGACGAAGCCGACGAAGCCGACGAAGCCGACGAAGCCGACGAAGCCGACGAAGCCGACGAAGCGACATCGGTCGTTGCGGCTGGTTCCGCGAAATGCGTGATCGCCGCATGGAGATCCGTCGCAGCAACGCGCGCGAGCGGCAGCAGCGTGTGGGTCGGCGGCAGCGCGAGCGTCACGTCGACCGGGTAGCCGCCCTGGTCGAGGATGTCGGCCATCTCGTCGAGCGTCGCGGCGATCGGCATGGTGTACGCGTCGGGCAGCCGCGCGCCTGGTTCGCGATCGGCCAGTGCGACGCCGACGAGCAGCGCGGTGCTCGAAGCCACGGCCTGCCGCAACGCCGCGAAGTCGGCGGCGGACGACGAGCCTTCGAGTTTCGACAGCTTGAGCCACGTGAGCAGCTGCTTGTCGCCTTCGTGCAGGCTGGCGTTGAATGCGTCGCGCACCGCATCGTCACCGCGCAGCCGCTGCGCGGCGAGCCGCAAGCGCTTCGCGAGTTGCGCGTGCGCGAGTTTGCGCGGCGACGGCGCGATCAGCAGGTTGACGACGATCGCGACGCCGACCGGGATCGCGATCGTCAGCCAGATGTACAGCAGCGCGCGCGTTGCAGCTTCGCCGAACGGCGCGAGGCCGAGCTGGTCGAGCCCGAAGCCGACGATCATCGCGAGGATCGCGCCCACCGGGCGCAGCTTGCTGGCCGACGTCAGATAGAGGAGGCCGACCGACAGCACGGCCATGCACGTGACCCGCAGGATCGAATAGTCGATGCTGAAGATCGCGATGCCGAGCACGAGCCCGATCACGATCGTGACGATCACCAGCAGCGCGGCCGCGAGCACGACGCTCGTCACGCGGTCGGCGCGGATCATGAAGAACACGACGTACGCGGACAGCGCGGCTTCGGGCGTGCCGTAGGTGGCCGTCACGAGCGCGGTCAGCGCGCAGATCAGCGCGACCCGCACGGCAATCGACATGCGCCCCGGAAACGGCGCGAGCAGTCGCAGGACTTCGCGCGGGCCCGGCGAGCGAACCTCAGCGGCAGGCAGTGCCATGCCGGACCTCGACGATCGCGCTGGCGCCGACGCGCACGAGCTTGCCGTCGGGTTCGTCGAGCTTCACGCGCACCGGGAAGCGCTGCGCGACGTGCACCCAGTTCACCGAGTTCTGCACGATCGGCAGCGTGCGCGGCAGGTTGATGCGGGCGCTGTCGGCGATGCCTGCGCCGACGCCGACGACCTTGCCGGTCAACGGGCGGCTGCGGTCGATCATCGAATAGACGGTCGCGCAGTCGCCGACCTCGATGCGGCTCAGCGACGTCTCGCGGAAGTTGCCGACGGCGAACCATTCGCTCGCGTCGATCAGCGTGAAGATCGACTGGTTCGGCGCAAGGGTTTCGCCGGCGAGCACGCTCAGGCCCGTGACGAGGCCGTCGTGCGGCGCGCGCACGACGGTGTCTTCGAGCGCGTGCTGCGCGCGGGCCAGCGCGGCTTCGCGCGCATGCAGCGTCGCGATCGCGTCGGCTTCGTCGCCGATCGTCTGTGAGGACGCGCGCTGCTGTTCCTGCGCCTGCGTGAGCGACACGGCCGCGTCGCGCTGGCGGACCTTCGCCTGGTCGAACTGCTGCGCGCTGACGTAGCCTTGCGCGGCGAGCGGCGCGAGCCGGTTCACGTCGCGGGTCGCGAGGTCGGCGTTTTGCGTCGCGCGCTTGACCTGCTCGGCGGCCACGGCCGCGTTCGAGCGCTCGCCGATCAGCGAACGGCGGCGCGTGTCGAGCGATGCGCGCGCGAGTTCGAGGTCGGCCTGTGCCTGCGCAACCGTCAGCCGGTACGGCACGGGATCGATGACGTACAGCAGGTCGCCCTTGGCGACGCGCTGGTTTTCATGCACCGCGAGCTGCACGATGCGGCCGCCGACCGGCGACGCGACGTGCACGACGTCCGCGTCGATCGACGCGTCGTCGGTGGACGGGTAGGCCGTCGTGCGGTAGTACGCGTACACGAGTGCCGCGATGCCGAGCGCGACGATCGACAGTGCGATCACGCGGCCTTTGATGGAGGGGCGGGCGATACCGGCGGCCTTCATGCGAACGGCCCCGTGCCGGTGAGCCATACGATCACCGCGACCACGAGCCCGATCGCCGTGCAGACGGCCAACTGGTAGGGGACCGTCGTGGACCAGCCGGTCGCGACGAATACGCGGTGCGCGACGATCGCGCCGACGACGCCGACGATCGCGCTGACGAGCCAAAGCGGGAAATATGCGCCGAACAGGACGTACGATGGGGCGCCGCGCGATGCGCAGCCCGCGAGCGGCAGGGCTGGCGCCATGACGGCGGCGACGCGCAAGGGCGCGCGCGGCGTTGTTGTTCTCATGGTGTGACGAGCTCGACGTTGGGGGTGGATGCCGGGCGCGGCGCAATGTGGATCGTCGCGACCGGCCGGGCCGCGACGACGATTCCGGGATACGGAGCCGATAATAAATCAGCGCGATGCGGACCGCCAGCCACCCGCCCTGTACACCGTGGGGGGGATTGCTTGTCGGGGGGGGCGTGTCCGCACGGCCGGCACGGCGTTTCTGCAATGATGGTCGGACCGTCGCGATTCTGCCAGCGCAAGCTCACGTAGGGTTGCTAACGGACTGTAAAGGATCGTCAGACGAACGACGGGCGGCGGATTTGTCCCGTCGACAGCACGGAATCGGGCCGGAAACGGCCGATTGCCGTTCGAACGCAGGGGAATAAGGGGCGATCCGGCGGATCGGGGGCGATGTTGAAGAGTGGGCCGACCGGATTGCGTGTGAAGCGCGGCAGCGTGTCGCGATCGGTGACGCAGATCCGCGACGGGCGCTCGGCCTGAGTGGTCTGCTCGTTTGCTCGCCCGCGAGCGCGACGACGCACGGCGCCTTCGGGCAAGACGCAGACGTTCCCATCGATCATTCGGCCGCCGTTCTCGAAGCGGCTGACCTGGACGTGCAAGCGCAGCGTGCGCTGCATGTCGGTAAGGAGGCGTTTCAGGAAAGCATCAACGGCGCTCGTGTCGGACGGGTCGATGAAGCCGCGGTCGGGCGTTGCGCCGGGCGGCGTCGAAGCCCGGCCGGCGACCGGTCGTCACAGCCGCGATCTGTGTACCATCGTACGTATGGCGCGACGCGCGGCACGGAGCCTCACGGCCTCGTGCAACACGCAACGCGGACGCGGTATCGGTATCGCAACGAAGGTGAGTGTTCCATGCGAAGTTTCTTTGTCCGGTTCATTGCAATCGGCGTGCTGTTCCATCTGTACGTCGGGATTCGAATCATTCCCGATGCATTCACGTCGCCGGTCGCGCGGACGATCGCGGCGCTCGTGCTGGCGAGCTTCGTCGTGCTGATCCCGGTCGGCATGTTCTCGCGCCGCTTCGACGAAGGCTGGGCCGCGACGCTCGCCGGCTGGGCCGGCTCGCTCGTGATGGGCTTCTTCTCGTCGCTGCTCCTGCTGACGTTCCTCCGCGAATTCGTGCTGCTCGGCGTGTCCGGATGGCGGCATCTCGGGCACGACGGTGCGTGGCCCGGCGCGGTGACCGACACGGCGATCGGCGTGCTGGCCGGTGCGGTGTTCGTCACCGTGATCGGGTTCGTCGGTGCGCGCCGCACGGCGGCGGTCAAGCGCGTGTCGATCCCGGTCGCGGAGCTGCCGGCCGGGCTCGACGGGTTGACGATCGTGCAACTGTCCGACATCCACGTCGGGCCGACGATCAAGCGGCCGTACGTCGAACGGATCGTGCGCGCGGTCAACGCGCTCGATGCCGACCTCGTCGTCGTGACGGGCGACGTGGTCGACGGCTCGGTCAAGCGCCTGCGCGACCACACGGCGCCGCTCGGCCGCATGCAGTCGCGGCACGGCAGCTTCCTGGTGACGGGCAACCACGAGTATTACGCGGGCGCGGATGCGTGGATCGACGAGTTCCGGCGCATCGGGCTGACGGTGCTGCTCAACGAACACGTGCTCATCGAACATGACGGTGCGCACGCGGTGCTCGCGGGCGTCACCGATTTCACGGCGGGCGGGTTCGATCCCGCCCATCGCAGCGACCCCGTGCAGGCGCTGGCAGGGGCGCCGCGCGACGTCGGCACGAAGATCCTGCTCGCGCACCAGCCGCGCAGCGCGGAAGCAGCGAACCGCGCCGGCTTTACCGTGCAGTTGTCGGGGCATACGCACGGCGGCCAGTTCCTGCCATGGCCACCGTTCGTGCGGCTGCAGCAGCCGGTGATCGGCGGGCTGAGCCGCATCGGCAATCTGTGGCTCTATACGAGCCGCGGCACCGGCTACTGGGGGCCGCCGAACCGCTTCGGCGTGCCGTCCGAGATCACGCTGATCCGGCTGACGCGCGGCGGGTAGCGCACGTTCCCCCCGTTTGAGAAAGGCCGGCGCCGGCCCGTCATTGGCGGCACCGGCCCTGGTCCGCGGCCATCACTCGATGCGGGCGATGTCGTCGAAATCGAAGCGCGGGCCGAGCGGGAATAGGCCGGCCGGATCGCCGTGGCCGAGATTCACGAGGAAGTTGCTCTTGATCGCGGTGCCGGCGAAGAACGCGGCGTCGACCTTCGCGCCGTCGAAGCCGGACATCGGGCCCGCGTCGAGGCCGGGTGCGCGCGGCTACCTCTCATCCGCGAATGACAGCGCATGGCAGTGTGCGACGCCGTTGGCTAGTATGCAGGCATGCCCCCCGTTCGCTCCGTTCATCGCCCGTTGCTCCCGACATGTCGACACCCGATCTCTTCGCTGACACGCCCGCACCCGATGTGGACTGGTACCCGGACTGGCTGGCGCCGTCCGATGCCGATCGCGTGCTGGCCGCGTTGATCGGGGAAGTCGCGTGGCAGCAGGACACGATCCGCACGCCGCGCGGGCGCATTCCGTTGCCGCGGCTGACCGCATGGCAGGGCGAGCCGGATGCCGTCTACGTGTATTCGGGGATCCGCAACGTGCCGGCGCCGTGGACGCCGGCCGTGCTCGACTTGAAACGCGCGGTCGAGGCGACGTCCGGCGCGCGTTTCAACAGCGTGTTGCTCAATCGCTACCGCAACGGGCAGGACAGCCTCGGCTGGCATGCGGACAACGAGCCCGAGCTGGGCGATGCGCCGGTGATCGCGTCGGTGAGCCTCGGCGCGATGCGCGTGTTCGACCTTCGCCATCGCCAGACCGGTGTCACGCATGCGTATCGCCTCGGGCATGGCAGCCTGCTCGTGATGCGGGGCCGCACGCAGGCCGAATGGCAGCATCGCGTGCCGAAGGCGCCGGGTGTGCAGGGAGAGCGCGTGAACCTGACGTTTCGGCGCGTGATGCCGCTCGATATGGGCCGGTAACAAACGTCGTCGCAGAGGTGCCTTGATCGCCGGACGATTCGCGCCCCGTTTTTTGCGATTCATGGGCGATCGATACGGGCAAGCCGTCGCGTGTGCGGCACGTTGCCGCATGAGTGCCGAGCCGTGCACGCTGAAACGGCGCTCAGGCCCGTGCCATATGGGTTTCAGGAAAATTTGATCGACCGACCGGTTCCGATAGATGAGTGAAACCTCTGATGGTGCGTCGCAACAATCCTTGACTAGACTGTCGAATGGCAGAAGCGCGTCGCATCCCGGCGCGATCCTTTCGACATGCCCCAAGCGTTGCCGATGCGGTGCGCAAGGGGGCAGGAGCATAACGCGTGACCGTATTCGACCCTTCCTTCGAACCCTCGCTGCACGTCTTTGAACAAGACGGCGGATGGCAATGGGCGCTGACGGTGAAGCGGGCGACCGGCGTTGGCGTGAAAGTCGTTGCGTTCAGCCGGGAAGGCTTTCGCGGCGAATCCGAGGCCTACGCCGCCGGCCAGCTCGCCCGCGCCGAGTATGACGCCGCCGTGACGGCCTGACGTCGTCACGGCGATCCCGCCCGCCCGAGGTTCGTCTTCATCGCTTGCCGCCCGCCGCCGGGTGGTGCTTCCCGATCGTTTTCAGTTTTCCGTCGCCTGTCGCGCTTCGCGCGACCGTGCGTGCGGCGCGCTTGCGCGCCCGTCCGCCCGAGCTCGCCGCGCCAAATGGTCCGTACCATTCGACTCGTGTGTGCCATACGCCACGCTCAACGTCCCTGCACGGCGTCGGTCGCGCCGGCGATGCGGCACGGAAATATCTTGCGGTGCTCGCGGAGGAACCCGATCATCCGCAGGCGCTGCACCTGTAGGGCGTACTGCAGTTACAGCGCGGTGCGGCCGATCAGGCCGAAGCGCCGGTGCGCCGGTCGATCGCGATCGCGCCGGACGTGTGCGCGCTGTCGGATCTCGGTGCGATCGTCGGCGAGCGCGGCCGCATCGACGAGGCGCTCGGCCATTTCGCGACCGTGCTGCAGGCGACGCCCAACGACGTGCAGACGCTCGTGCGCCACGGCAACACGTTGATGGGCCTGCGCCGCTACGACGACGCGCTTGCGTCGTTCGATCGTGCACAGCGGAGCGGTGTCGCCGCGCGTGCTCGACCCGCTCGGCCGCGCATTGATGGTGGATCCGCAATCGTTCGAATCGTGGTTCAACCGTGGCCTCGTGCTGCGTGAGTTGCGGCGCGCAGCCGATGCGCTGCATTGCTTCCAGCTCGCGATGATGTGCGCGGCAAGACGCCCGATATCGTCTACGCGTGCGGCTATACGCCGATCGAACTGGGGCGTCCGGCCGAAGCGCTGGCGCGTCTCGACGAAGCGTTCGCGCGGATGCCGGACGAGATGCAACTGCTGTTCGTGAGTTGTGTCGCGCTCGACCTGCTGCATCTGCGCGACGAGTTGCGGGAGCGCAGCGACCGGCTGCTGGTGCGCGACCGCGACAATGTCGGCGCGTGGGGCGGCCGCGGCAACGCGCTGCTCGGGTTGAGGCGACACGAGGAAGCCGCTCACGGCGACGCGGCGCGATCGCCTGCGCCGCTATCTCGAAGCGCGTCTGCCGTGACGCACGGGGCCGTGCGCGGAAGTGGCGCGATATCGTAATAACATATGACGTTATTGCGTTGGCGGGACGATGGCGTCCTGCTTCTTCACAAGGAGCCACCCATGCAACTCTCCCAGCTAGGCGGGCATGTCGCCCAGTCCGGTTTCGCCGAACGACAGAAGCACGCCCAGGCGCTGATGTTCGGCATGGCCGACATCAACGAGTATGTTTCCGGCGGCGTCTGCTACGACGCCGCGGCTTATGTCCGGTACCTGCTGCGCAGCGATGCGATGATCGCGCCCGGCGCGCTGCTCGACACGATCGGTCAGCACTGGCGAACCCGTTTCAACTTCGAGACCGGCGGTGAATGGGACGGGCGCGCGAGCATTCCGGCGGGAACCGCGGTCGGCTTCTCGCGCGGCGGCACGGTCTTTCATGCGGCGATCGCCGTCGGCGGCAGCCGGATCCGGGCGATCAACGGGGGCCGCCTGGGCAGCGGATGGATGTATGCGGTCGACCTCGCGCGCGTGCTCGAACCGGACGCGGCCGGCGGCTTTACGTACGACCGCGCGAACATTCGGGTTCACCTGTCGCGCCTGTAGCCTGCGGGCGTCCCGGCGCAGCCTGCCGCGCCGGCCGCGATCCGCCGGCCGCTCGCCGTGCACACGGCTTCCTTCCCGCGATGCCGGCCATTCCGGCATGGCGTGGCGCTGTCCATCGCTGCTATCCTCTCGACCGTGATTGACTCTCCACGGCGTCGCGATCCGCATGCTGCGGTGCGGCGATGCACGCGGGTGTGAACCCCGTGCGCGCTGAGGTAGCATGACTGAATATCCACGACGATCCGTGACCTGTTTCGTGACTGATTTCCTTCCGTCCATGTCCACATGGTCAAGACAACGATGAGCGACGCACCTGAACCCGCGGCGCCCGGCGACGACGAATCGTCCGGCGGCGCGTCGTCCTATCTGGTGCCGGGGCTCGAACGCGGGCTGCGGATCCTCGCCGAATTCTCCGCGCGCGAGCCGGTGCTCGGCGCGCCCGAACTGTCGAAGCGCATCGGCATTCCGCGCACGACCACGTTCCGCCTGCTGCAGACGCTCGAAGCGCTCGGTTTCCTCGAGCGCGTGAACGGCGACCGTTATTTCCGGCTCGGCGTCGGCGTGCTGCGGCTCGGCTTCGAATACCTGAATTCGCTCGAACTGACCGATCTCGGCACGCCCGTGCTCGAACGGCTGCGCGACGCGACCGGCCTGTCGACGCATCTGCTGATCCGCGACCAGCGCGACGTCGTGTTCGTCGCGAAGGCGCAGAGCAACGCGTCGATGTTCGGTTCGGTGAAGGTGCACGTCGGCACGCGCCTGCCCGCGCATGCGACCGTGCACGGCCACGTGCTGATGGGCGACCTGACGCGCGACGCATTGCGCCAGCTGTATCCGGAAAAGCGGCTCGAGCAGTTCACCGAGCGCACGCCGGGCACCGTCGACGAACTGTACGAACGCGTGCGTCATTACGCGCGGCTCGGCTACGCGGTGAGCGAGGCGGCGTTCGAGAGCGGCATTTCGGCCGTGACCGCACCCGTACGCGATCATTCGGGCTCGATCGTCGCGGCCATCACCGCGACCGTGCCGCGCTCGGAGATCGGCGAGGCCCGCGAGAAGGAACGGCTCGTCGAAGCCGTGTGCGGCGCGGCGGTCGACCTGTCACAGCGGCTGAACTATCGTCCGCTCGAAAGCGATCCGACATTCGCGCACGCGCGCCACAAGGTCGCGATGTTCTGAGTATGCCGATGCGCGGCCGGCGGCCGTGCAAATGCAACGCGCAAGACAAAAGCGGCCCGCGGGCCGCTTTTGTCGTTTCGGGCGACGCCCGCCCGACTTCGTTCAGAACGAGTGGTGGATCCCGGTGAGCACGATCACCTGGTTCGCGGTGCTCGACACACCCGCCGTGAAGAACGCGGCCTTCGCACCGCCCGAACCGTGCTCGTACAACACGTTCGCATAAAGCTGCGTGCGCTTCGACAACGCATAGATGTCGCCGAGTTCGACCTGCGTCCAGCGGCGGCCGGCCAGCGTCGTGGTCGCCGCGCCGCCCGCGATCGTGTTGAACGCGCTGCTGCGGTAGTTCACTCCCGCGTCGTAGCTCTGGAACGTGTCCGAAAAGCCGTTCGACTGCATCTTCGTGCGCGTGTACAGGCCATGCACGAGGAAGTCGCCGAACTGGTAGGACGCACCCGCGCCGATGTTCTCGACCTTGCTCGCGGTGTAGCCGTTCGCGGTGTTCTGCCCCTGGAACGACGTGATGCCGGTCGTGCTGATCAGGATCGAGCGGTCATGCTCGTTCGAGTACACGGCCGACGCCTTGAACGGCCCGTTCGCATAGTTCAGCGCGACGCCGACCGACTTGCCGGTCGAGAAGTTCGTCGTGTTGCCGAGCGCCATCGTCGCCGCGGCCGAGAAGCCCGCGAAGGTCGGTGAGCGGTACTTGACCGAATTGTTGTACGGCACGTTGCCGGTCGCGGCGAGTCCGTCGATGTTGCCGGGGTGGAACGCGTACCAGCTCATCGCGAGGTAGGCCGTGCTGAGCGGATCGAGATAGTCGAACGACAGCGGCGTCTGGCGGCCGAGCGTCAGCGTGCCGTAGCGTTCCGAGCCGAGGCCGACGAAGGCCGCGCGGTTCCAGATCGTGTTCGCGGTCGCGAACTGGCCGTTGTTCGTATAGAAGCCGTTTTCGAGCTGGAAGATCGCCGACAGGCCGTCGCCGAGGTCTTCCTTGCCCTTCAGGCCCCACCGATCGGGCTGCGTATTGCCCTGGATCATCGCCCACTTTGCATGGCCGCCCACGTTGTTCACGTACGCGATGCCCGCATCCATGCTGCCGTACAGCGTCACGCTGCTCTGCGCCCACGCGCCCGACACGGCGCCCACTCCGATCACTGCTGCTGCTACCGCATGCTTGACCATTTGATCTCCTGAATCTCCAACCTGATGAATACGTGCCGTGGCGGCCTGCGCGGGAACGGCCGGCCGTCGCGCGTTTTCGCCATCGGGTGGGCATTCGTATGTTCCATATAAGGAACAATGTGCCTCTGATGGAATGGAGTATAGAGGCGTCAAGCACCGGATCAAAAATAATTTTTTCGGGACGGATGGATGTCGGGCCGATGCTCCGCGTCGGTGCGCGAAGCTCGCGTAAACCCGATAAATGCCCGTCGTATAACAAAAAAATTCATTTGACGAGGTGGGCGCGCGCGATCGCCGTACTGTCGGTCAGTGTTTTCCCTAGGACATGCAGCTTTTTGTTCTACTCGTGGAAAGTCACTCCTATAATCACCATCCATAAACTGATGTTCCGGATATGGAACAAATCGGAACAAACCGAGAGTCGATCAGAAGGAAGGGTGTGAGATGTCTGAACAATGGGTTTGCGCCGGCCACGCCGGCGCGCTGTCGGAAGACACGCCGATCGAGTTCAAGCGGACCGACGGCGTCGAAATCGGGATCTACCGCGTCGGCGACGACGTGTATGCGCTCGAGAACGTGTGCCCGCATGCGTACGCACTGCTGACGCAGGGGTTCGTCGACGAAGGCACGGTCGAATGCCCGCTGCACGAGGCCGTGTTCGACATCAAGACGGGCGAATGCCTGAAGGGTCCGGGCGGACGCGCACTGAAGCAGTACGCGGTGCGGCTCGCCGGCGAGGAAATCCAGATCAAGGTGGAGTGACATGAAAGAAGCGACCGTGAATTTCAATCCCTTCCTGAAGCCGTGGGTGGCGCCGCAGCCGAACAACGTCGCGGGCAAGGGGCAGATCGAGATCCCCGGCCAGGTCGAGAACCAGGTCTGGCAGAACCGCAAGGCCGCACCGACCCAGTATGAAAACGACCTCGGCGATGCGCTCGAACGCGTGTTCGAAGCCGGCGCGGTCGAGCTGGACGATGTCGTCGCGGGCCTGAACCGCATCGGCTTCCGCGCGCCGGACGGCACGGTATGGACACCTGAGCGCTTCCGCGCCGAAATGGCCTCGCTCGCGGAATGACCGCGTAAGCGCCGACCGCCGACCCGACGACAACCGCATCCGGAGCACACTGATGACGTCCCCCGAACAACACGCAGCACAACACGACCCGGTCCGTGCGTACCTCGACCGCGGCATCAAGAACTACTGGTATCCCGTCGCGCCGAGCTGGCAGGTGTCGAATGCACCGGTCGGCCTTACGCGCTTGTCCGAGCAGATCGTGCTGTGGCGCGATCACGACGGCAAGGTCCACGCGCTCGAGGATCGCTGCCCGCATCGCGGCGCGCGCCTGTCGCTCGGCTGGAATCTCGGCGGCAACATCGCCTGCTGGTATCACGGCATCGAAGTCGACGGCGGCGGCACGGTCAACCGCGTGCCGGCCGTATCGAACTGTCCGCTCGAAGGCACGAAGTGCGTGAAGTCGTATCCGGTCGAGGAGAAGGCCGGCGCGATCTTCCTGTGGTTCGGCGACGAAGCGCACGGCGAGCCGGCGCCGCTGAACCTGCCCGAGGAACTGGTCGACGACGCGTACGGCCACTTCCTGTGCGTGTCGAACTGGAAGTGCAATTACCAGTACGCGATCGACAACGTGATGGACCCGATGCACGGCGCGTACCTGCATGCCACCTCGCACTCGATGGCCGAAGGCGACAAGCAGGCCGACATGCGCGTGCGCAAGACGGAAACGGGCCTGATGTTCGAGAAGATCGGCCAGCGCGACGTGAACTTCGACTGGGTCGAGCTCGGCGAAACGGGCTGCCTGTGGATGCGTCTCGCGATTCCGTACAAGCAGAAGTTCGGCCCGAGCGGCAACTTCGGGATCATCGGCTTCGCGACGCCGGTCGACGGCGACAACTGCCAGGTCTACTTCTGGCGCACCCGCAAGGTCAGCGGCTGGCAGCGCGACGTGTGGCGCTTCATGTATCGCAACCGCCTCGAGGGCCTGCACTGGGACGTGCTCGAGCAGGACCGCTACGTCCTCGAAAGCCTCGCGCCGAATGCACGCGATCACGAATACCTGTACCAGCACGACGTCGGCATGACGCGCGTGCGCCGGATGCTGCGCACACGTGCGCAGGAGCATCTCTCCGCGCTCGACGCACATCGCGCGGCGCAGGCGCAGGCCGCATCGGAGCCGGCAAATGGCTGAGCGCGCTCCGGTCGTGTCGCTCGCGGGGCGCCGCGTGCTCGTCACGGGCGGCGCGCGCGGGCTCGGCGCGGCGTTCGTGAAGGCGCTCGTCGAAGCGGGCGCGCAGGTCGCGTTCGGCGACGTGCTGGTCGACGAAGGCCGCGCGCTTGCCGCGCAACTCGCCGAAGCCGGCCATGTCGCGCATTGCTTCGCGCTCGACCTCGCCGATCCGGCGAGCGTCACCGCGTTCGTCGCGCAGGGCGCGGCGGCACTCGGCGGTATCGATGCACTGATCAACAACGCGGCGATCACGAATTCGGGCGGCAAGCTGTCGACCGAGCTCGACGTGTCGACCTGGGACGCCGTGATGAACGTGAACGTGCGCGGCGTGTGGCTCGTCAGCAATGCGGCGCTGCCGTATCTCGCGCAGTCGGGCCGCGGCGCGATCGTGAACCTCGCATCGGACACCGCGCTGTGGGGCGCGCCGAAGTTGCTCGCGTACGTCGCGAGCAAGGGCGCGGTGATCGCGATGACCCACGCGCAGGCACGCGAGTTCGGCGCGCACGGCGTGACGGTCAATGCGATCGCGCCGGGGCTGACCGAAGTCGAGGCGACGGCCTACGTGCCGGCCGAGCGCCACGCGTTCTACATGCAGGGCCGCGCGCTGACGCGTGCGCAGGTGCCCGACGACGTGACGGGCCCCGTGCTGTTCCTGCTGTCGGACGGCGCGCGTTTCGTGACGGGTCAACTGCTGCCGGTGAACGGCGGCTTCGTGATGAATTGATTGAATTGAAGTTTTCACTCTGATGAAGGAGAGGACGATGGCGGACGCCGATCTCGAACGCAAGTCGTGGGACCAGCCGGAAGGCGCAAGCTTCAACGACTGGATGGAAGGGCGCGTGGCGCGCTATGCGACGCGTCGCTACGACTGGGACGCACTGAAGTTCCAGGCCGACTACGACCCGAAGTACCGCCGTGCGCAGATGCGCTACGTCGGCACGGGCGGCACGGGCGTCGCGAAGGACGTCAACACGGTGCCGGCCGGCGGCTTCACGTTCTCGACGATGGTCATCCCGGCCGGCAACATCGGCCCGAGCCACATCCACATGGACGTCGAGGAAATCTTCTTCGTGCTGCGCGGGAAGATGAAGGTGATCTGCGAGCGTGACGGCGAGACGTGGGAAGCGATTCTCGGCGAGCGCGACCTGATCTCGGTGCCGCCGGGCGTGTATCGCACGGAAATCAACATCGGCGAGGAAGATGCGCTGATGTGCGTGATGCTCGGTTCGCCGAAGCCGGTCACGCCGACGTATCCGCCCGATTCGCCGCTCGCGAAGATCAAGCGCTGAGACGGAGCGGGTGAAGCAATGAGTGTCATCGACAAACGTGAACGCGACCGCACCGCGGCGTTCGCCGCGCTGCTCGGGCAGTTCCCCGAACGGCGTTGCGCGGCCGGCGCTGCGGGCACGATCGGATATCGCGAGGCCGGCGCGCAGCATGCGGGCCGTGCGTTGCCCGTCGTGCTGCTGCACGGCATCGGCTCGGGCGCCGCATCGTGGGTGCGCCAGCTCGACACGCTCGGCGCATCGCGGCGCGTGCTCGCGTGGGATGCGCCCGGTTACGGCGTGTCGACGCCGGTGCACGGCGCGTCGCCGGCCGCCACCGATTACGCGGCGTCGCTGAACGCGTGGCTCGAGGCACTCGGCATCGAACGCTGCGTGCTGGTCGGTCATTCGCTCGGCGCGATCATCGCGGGTGGTCTCATCCGCGTGATGCCCGCGCGGATCGCCGGCCTGCTGCTGATGTCGCCCGCGGGCGGCTACGGCAGCGCACCGGCCGAAACGCGCGACGCGCGCCGCGACGCGCGGCTCGCGATGCTCGCCGAACTCGGCCCGGCCGGGCTCGCCGAGCAGCGCAGCGGCAACATGCTGTCCGGTTTCGCGAACGAGGATGCGCGTGCGTGGGTGCGCTGGAACATGGCGCGCATCGTGCCGGCCGGCTATGCGCAGGCCACGCATCTGCTGGCGAACGCCGATCTCGCAACGGATCTCGCGGGCTTTCGCGGCCGGACGGCCGTGGCCGTCGGCGCGAATGACGCGATCACGCCGCCCGCCGCGTGCGAGCGCGTCGCCGCGGCCGCGCACGTCGGGCTGCAGGTGATTCCGCAGGCAGGCCATGCCGGCTACGTGGAAGCACCGGCCGTTTATTCCGCACTGATCGACACGTTCTGCCGTCAGTGCGACCAACAGCGGGGACTGGCATGAACGAACCGCTGCAACAACCCGAACTCGAAAACGGCAAGGCCGAAGCCAGCTACGTGGTGCCTGGCCTCGAACGCGGGCTGCGGATTCTCGCCGAATTCTCGCCGCGCGAGCCCGTGCTCGGCGCGCCCGAATTGTCGAAGCGGCTCGGCATTCCGCGCACGACGGTGTTCCGTCTGCTGCAGACGCTCGAATCGCTCGGCTTCCTCGAGCGCGCGGACAAGGATCGCAACTACAAGCTCGGCATTGCCGTGCTGCGGCTCGGTTTCGAATACCTGAGCTCGCTGGAGCTGACCGATCTCGGCCTGCCCGTGATCGAAAGCCTGCGCGATGCGACCGGCTTCACGACGCACATCGTGATCCGTGACGGCCGCGACGTGGTGTTCGTCGCGAAGGCGCAGAGCCAGGCGCCGGTGTTCAGCTCGATCCGCGTGAACGTCGGCACGCGCTTGCCCGCGCATGCGACGACGCACGGTCACGTGCTGATGGGCGACCTGTCGCTGAAGGAACTGCATGCGCTATATCCGGAAGGCGCGCTGAACCGGATGACGAACGCGACGCCGGAAACGGTCGACGCGCTGTACGAAGTGATCCGCGAGGATGCGCTGCGCGGCTACGGCGTCAGCAATTCGTCGTTCGAGCGCGGCATCTCGGTGGTCACCGCGCCGGTGCGTAACGAGACGCAGAGGATCGTTGCGTGCATCACGGTGACGGTGCCGAGGCCGGAAATTGACGCGGCGCTGATCGCGGACGGCCTGATCGACAAGGTGCAGCGCGCGGCGGCGGAACTGTCGCGGCGGCTCAATTACCGCTCGGATGACGAGCACACGTTTTTGAAGGCTTTAGGACTCCGATGATTGAAATCGATCTGACAGGGCAAGTAGCGGTGGTGACGGGCGGTTCGTCCGGCATCGGCCTCGCGACGGCCGAACGGTTCCTGCAGGCCGGCGCATCGGTCGCAATCTGTGGCCGCGACAACGAACGCCTCGCACGCGCCGAAGCGATGCTCGTTGAAAAATACCCGGGCGCACAATTGCTTGCCGCTCGCTGCAACGTGCTCGACGAGCAGGATGTGGCCGCGTTCGCGCAAGCCGTATCGACGCGTTTCGGCCGCACCGACATGCTGGTCAACAACGCCGGCCAAGGCCGTGTGTCGACCTTCGCCGACACGACCGACGACGCATGGCGCGAAGAACTCGAACTGAAGTATTTCAGCATCATCCGCCCGACGCGCGCGTTCCTGCCGCTGCTGCGCGATGCGGCCGCGCCGACGATCACCTGCGTGAACTCGCTGCTTGCACTGCAGCCGGAGCCGCACATGGTTGCGACGTCGTCGGCGCGCGCGGGCGTGCTGAGCCTCGTGAAGTCGCTCGCCACCGAACTCGCGCCGCAGCGCATCCGCGTGAACTCGATCCTGATCGGCATCGTCGAGTCGGGCCAGTGGCGCCGCCGTTACGAAACGCAGGCGCAGTCCGGCGAAAGCTGGGAGGACTGGACGGGCGCGCTCGCCCGCACGAAGAACATTCCGCTGAACCGCTTCGGCAAGCCTGACGAGGCCGCCTGGGCACTGTTTTATCTCGCAACGCATCTGTCGTCCTACACGACGGGCAGCCATATCGACGTTTCTGGAGGCTTTGCACGCCATGTCTAAAAAAACCACGGTTGGCGAGCTGATTGCCGCCTTTCTCGAGCAGTGCGGCGTGAAGACCGCATTCGGTGTCATCTCGATCCACAACATGCCGATCCTCGACGCGATCAACTCGCGCGGCAACATCCGGTATGTCGGTGCACGCGGCGAAGCCGGCGCGTTGAACATGGCCGACGGCCTGGCCCGCGTGTCGGGCGGTCTCGGCGTCGCGTTCACGAGCACGGGCACGGCGGCGGGCAACGCGGCCGGCGCGATGGTCGAGGCGCTGACGGCCGGCACCGCGCTGCTGCACGTCACGGGGCAGATCGAGACGCCGTACCTCGACCAGGATCTCGCGTACATCCACGAAGCGCCGGACCAGCTGTCGATGCTGCATTCGATTTCGAAGGCCGCGTTCCGCGTGCGCACCGTCGAAACCGTGCTGCCGACGATCCGCGAAGCCGTGCGCATCGCGCAGACCGCGCCGACGGGCCCCGTGTCGGTCGAGATTCCGATCGACATCCAGGCCGCTGAAATCGAATGGCCGGAAGACCTCGCGCCGGCACACGTCGCGGTGCGCGAGCATGACACCGCCCGCGTCGCGAAGCTCGCCGATGCCCTCGCGGCCAAGCGCCGCCCGCTGCTGTGGCTCGGCGGCGGCGCGCGCCACGCACGCGAGGAGGTCGAGCGCCTCGTGAAGCTCGGTTTCGGCGTCGTGACGAGCGTGCAGGGCCGCGGCGTGCTGCCCGAAGATCACCCGGCGTCGCTCGGCGCGTTCAACGTGCATGCATCCGTCGAGGCGTTCTACAAGACCTGCGATGCGCTCGTCGTCGTCGGCTCGCGCCTGCGCGGCAACGAAACGCTGAAGTACAAGCTCGCGCTGCCGCAGCCGCTGTTCCGCGTCGATGCCGACGCGCTCGCCGACAACCGCGGCTATCGCAACGAGCTGTTCGTGCACGGCGATTCGAAGCGCGTGCTGGCCGAGCTGGCCGACCGGCTCGAAGGCCGCCTGTCGGTCGATCCGCAGTTCGCCGCCGATCTCGCGGCAGCCCGCGAGCAGGCGGTGGCCGACGTGTCGAAGGGCCTCGGGCCGTACAAGCAGCTCGTCGACACGCTGCAGGGCGCCGTCGGCCGCGACTACAACTGGGTGCGCGACGTGACGATCTCGAACAGCACGTGGGGCAACCGCCTGCTGAAGATCTTCGAGCCGCGCTCCGGCGTGCATGCGCTCGGCGGCGGCATCGGCCAGGGCATCCAGATGGGCATCGGCGCCGCGCTGGCGGATGCGGCCGCGAAGACGGTGTGCCTCGTCGGCGACGGCGGCCTGATGGTCAACGTCGGCGAGCTCGTCACGGCCGTGCAGGAAAACGCGAACGTGATGATCGTGCTGATGAACGACCAGTGCTATGGCGTGATCCGCAACATCCAGGACGCGCACTACGGTGGCCGCCGCTGCTTCGTGCAGCTGCACCAGCCCGATTTCGCGCAGTTCTGCGCGAGCTTCGGCCTCACGCACTACCGGATCACGTCGCTCGACGACGCCGAGGCGATCGTGCGCGAAGGGATGGCGAAGGCCGGCCCGGTGATGGTCGAGGTCGACATGCTGTCGGTCGGCGCGTTCGCATCGAACTTCGCGGGCCCGCCGGTCAAGAAGGAAGAGCCGTCGGAGCGCCAATATGCTTAACGGGCAAAAGCGGGCGCACGCACCCGTCGACGTCGCGATGATCGGCTTCGGTGCGATCGGCGCGGCCGTGTACCACGCGGTCGAGCACGATGCGTCGCTGCGCGTCGCGCACGTGATCGTGCCGGAACACCAGCGCGCGGCGGTGCAGGGCGTGCTGGGCGGTGCGGTGGAGGTCGTGTCGTCGGTCGACGCACTGGCCCGCCGCCCCGAGTTCGCGCTCGAATGCGCTGGCCACAGCGCGCTCGTCGATCACGTCGTGCCGCTGCTGAAGGCCGGCACCGACTGCGCGGTCGCGTCGATCGGCGCGCTGTCCGATCTCGCGCTGCTGGACGTGCTGGCGCAGGCCGCCGACGAAGGCGACGCGACGGTGACGCTGCTGTCCGGCGCGATCGGCGGGATCGATGCGCTGGCGTCCGCGAAGCAGGGCGGCCTCGACGAAGTGCTGTACGTGGGCCGCAAGCCGCCGCTCGGCTGGCTCGGCACGCCCGCTGAGGAACTGTGCGACCTGCGCGCGATGACCGTGGAAAAGGTGATCTTCGAAGGCAGCGCGCGCGACGCCGCGCGCCTGTATCCGAAGAACGCGAACGTCGCGGCCACCGTCGCGCTCGCGGGCCTCGGCCTCGACGCGACGCACGTGCGCCTGATCGCCGATCCGGCCGTCGAGCGCAACGTGCATCGCATCACCGCGCGCGGCGCATTCGGCGAGATGTCGCTGGAAATGAGCGGCAAACCGCTGCCCGACAACCCGAAGACGTCCGCGCTGACGGCGTACAGCGCGATCCGCGCGCTGCGCAACCGCGCTGCGCGCTGCGTGATCTGACCGGGCCATTGAATGCCCGCCCGCGCCACGGCGAGGGCGGACGTGCAGAGACAGATTTGTGGGACTTGTGACATGACTCCTTTCGATACGAGCCTCGTGCCCGACGGCAACATCATGATCGGCGGCGAATGGCGGCGCGGCCGTGGCGCGCCTTACGCGAGCATCTATCCGGCCGACCAGTCGCTGAACATGGAAGTGTCGACCGCGAATGCGGAGGACGCGGCCGAAGCCGTCGTGGCCGCCGATGCCGCATGGCGTCGCGCCGACTGGGCCGGGCTGAAGCCGCACCTGCGCGCGCAGGTGCTGTACCGCATCGCCGATCTGATCATGCAGCGCCACGAAGCGCTCGCGAACCTGCAGCGCCGCGACAACGGCAAGCCGATCGGCGAGACGCGCGTGCTGGTGGCGAGCGCCGCGAACACGTTCCGCTATTTCGCCGCGTGTCTCGAGACGCTCGACGAGGAACTGACGCCGTCGCGCGGCGACTACCTGACGATGAGCGTGTACGAGCCGATCGGCGTGATCGCGGCGATCACGCCGTGGAATTCGCCGATCGCGTCCGATGCACAGAAGCTCGCACCGGCGCTGGCCGGCGGCAACGCGGTGGTGCTCAAGCCGGCCGAAGTCACGCCGCTCGTGTCGCTCGCGCTGGCGCGCATCTGCGAGGAAGCCGGCGTGCCGAAGGGCGTGCTGAGCGTGTTGCCCGGCAAGGGCTCGGTGATCGGTGACGTGCTCGTGCGCCATCCGCTGGTGAAGAAGGTGTCGTTCACCGGCGGCACCGAAGTGGGCCGCGGCATCGCGCGCATCGCGGCCGAGAAGCTGATGCCCGTGTCGCTCGAACTGGGCGGCAAGTCGCCGACGATCGTATGCGACGACGCCGATCTCGATCATGCGGTCAACGGCGTGCTGTACGGCATCTTCAGCTCGTCGGGCGAAGCGTGCATCGCGGGCTCGCGGCTGTTCGTGCAGCGCGCGGTGTACGACGAATTCATGAAGCGTTTGGTGGCCGGCGCACGCAAGCTGCGCGTGGGCGACCCGACGCGGGCAGACACGCAGATGGGGCCGCTGATCACCGCGAAACATCGCGAATCGGTGGAGCGCTACGTGGCGCTCGGTCTCGAGGAAGGCGGCCGCCTGCTGTGCGGCGGCGAGCGGCCGTCGGGCGACGGGCGCGAGAACGGCTTCTTCTATCAGCCGACGATTCTCGAAGGCCTGCCGAACAGCGCGCGCATCTGCCAGGAAGAAATCTTCGGCCCGGTGCTCGTCGCAATGCCGTTCGACGACGAAGCGTCGCTGATCGCGCAGGCGAACGACAGCGTGTTCGGCCTGGCGGCCGGGATCTGGACGCGCGACTACAAGCGCGCCTGGCGCATCGCGCGCGCACTGGAGACGGGCACCGTCTGGATCAACACGTACAAGCTGTTTTCGATCTCCACGCCGTTCTCGGGCTGGAAGGAGAGCGGGATGGGGCGCGAGAAAGGGCGTCTCGGCATCCGCGAGTACATGCAGCAGAAGAGCCTCTACTGGGGCTTGAACGACGCGCCGCTGCCGTGGGCGAACTGAGCGAAGGGGAATGACGCAATGAGCATTTTGGGAATCGAGCAGATCACGTACGGCGTCGACGATCTCGCGACCTGCCGGCGCTTTTTCGCCGACTGGGGGATGAAGGAAGTCTCGCACGACGACACGCGCGCACGCTTCGAGACGCTGAACGGCTGCACCGTGCTGGCCGTCAAGGCCGACGATCCGTCGCTGCCGCCCGCGTTCGAAGCGGGGCCGACGCTGCGTGAAGTCACGTGGGGCGTCGCGACGCGGCAGGAACTCGACGCGCTGCGCACGAAGCTCGCCGGCCAGCCCGGTTATTACGCGCAGGACGATGCGGTCGGCTGCATCGACCCGAACGGGATGGCGATCCGCATCGAAGTCACGCGCAAGCGTGAACTCGACATCACGGGCTCGCCGTCGAACGTGTGGGGCCAGACGCTGCGCGTCGACCAGCCGAGCCCGATCTATGTACGCGCGGAGCCGGTCGAGGTTGGGCACGTGGTGTTCTTCACGAACTGCCTCGACGCGCAGGAAAAGTTCTATCACGAGCTGCTGGGCTTCGAGACGTCCGACCGTTACCCGGGCCGTGGTGCGTTCATGCGTTGCGCACCGCACGGCGGCCACCACGACCTGTTCCTGCTCGCGCTGCCGAACGGCAAACGCGGCCTGAATCACGTCGCGTTCACCGTGCGCGATATCCACGAAGTGTTCGGCGGCGGCATGCACATCGACCGCTGCGGCTGGGAAACGCAACTCGGCCCGGGGCGTCATCCGGTGTCGTCCGCGTACTTCTGGTACTTCCAGAACCCGGCCGGCGCGCTGATCGAGTACTACGCGGATGAAGACGTGCTGACACCCGAATGGCAGCCGCGCGAATTCGAGCCGGGCCCGACCGTGTTCGCCGAATGGGCCGTCGACGGCGGCCTCGACGGCAACACGCGCCGGCAGAAGAACGCGAAGGCGCCGGAAGGGAAGTTCATGACGGAGCGGAAATCATGAGCGAAGAAAACACGCCGGAGCAGGCTGCGCCCGGCACGGTCGTCGTGATCGGCGGCGGCCAGACCGCTGGCTGGGTGCTGAAGACGCTGCGCGCGGAAGGCTTTGCGGGCCGCCTCGTGATGATCGCCGACGAACCGCATCTGCCGTACGAGCGCCCGCCGCTGTCGAAGGCCGTGCTGGCCGGCGACGCCGACATCGAAACCGTGCGCGTCGTGCGTCCTGACGAATTCGACGCGCTGAACGTCGAAGCCTGGCAGCCGGAACGCGCCGCGTCGATCGACCGCGCGCGTCGCGTCGTGACAACCGAAAGCGGCCGCGAGATCGCATACGACCGGCTCGTGATCGCGACCGGCGGCACGTCGCGCCGCTTGCCGGATTCGATCGTGAGGACCCCGAACCTGCATTACCTGCGCACGCTCGACGAAGCGGCCGCGCTCGGCGAGAAGCTGCGCGCGAGCCGGCGCGTGCTCGTGATCGGCGGCGGCTGGATCGGCCTCGAAGTCGCGGCGACCGCGCGCAAGCTCGGCGTCGACGCGGTGGTCGTCGAAGGCGCGCCGCGGCTGTGCGGCCGCTCGGTGCCGCAGATCGTGTCGGATTTCCTGCTCGACCTGCATCGCGCGAACGGTGTCGACGTACGCCTCGGCGCGGCGCTCGCATCGCTCGACGCGCAGCCGGACGATGCGTCGAAGGTCCGAGCGACGCTCGCCGACGGCACGACGATCGACGCCGATTTCGCGGTGGCCGGCATCGGCCTCGCGTTGAACGCGTCGCTCGCGAGCGACGCGGGGCTGGCCATCGACGACGGTATCGTCGTCGACGAATTCGGTGCGACGAGCGACCCGGCGATCTTCGCGTGCGGCGACGTCGCGAACCATCACAACGGCTGGCTGAAGCGGCGCGTGCGGCTCGAATCGTGGGCCAACGCGCAGAACCAGGCGATCGCGGCCGCGAAGGCCGTACTCGGCGTACGTGCCCCGTACGCGGAAATTCCGTGGTTCTGGTCCGATCAGTACGACGTGAACCTGCAGATCCTCGGCGATCTGCCGGCCGATGCGCAGCTCGTCGTGCGCGGCGAGCTTGCCGCGCGACGCGCGACGCTGTTTTTCGTGGGCGAAGGACATGTGAGAGGTGTCATCGCCGTCAACAACGCACGTGAGCTGAAGCTCGCGCGCAAGTGGATGAACCAGGGCCGGGCAGTGGATACGGAAGCCCTGGCAGACACGAGCAAGACACTGGCCTGACCGGCGACGAGATACAGGAGACACCCCGCATGAGCACTTTCGACAACGTCGTGGCCGGACGCGCCACGATGGAAGCTGCCGCCTCCACGCCCGGCGCGATCATCGCGCGGCTCGAGCGGCTTCCGGCCAACGCGATGCAGATCCGCGCCCGCGTGCTGATCGGCACCGCGACGTTCTTCGACGGCTTCGACGTGATCACGATCGCGGCGACGCTGCCGCTGCTGATTCACAAATGGGGGCTGTCGCCGACGCAGATCGGCATGCTGATCGCGTCCGGCGCGATCGGCCAGCTGATCGGCGCCTTCCTGTTTCCCGCGCTGGCGGAGAAGCACGGCCGCGTGAAGGCGATCGCATGGAGCTCGGCCGTGATCGGCATCACGAGCATCGCGTGCGGGTTCGCGCCGACCTTCGAGATCTTCGTGCTGCTGCGGATCCTGCAGGGCCTGGGCCTCGGCGGCGAGTTGCCGGTCGCCGCGACGTACATCAACGAGATCACGCGCGCGCATGGCCGCGGCCGCTTCGTGCTGCTGTACGAGATCGTCTTTCCGATCGGCCTGCTCGTGTCGATGGCGCTCGGTGCATGGCTCGTGCCGCGCTTCGGCTGGGAGATCATGTACTTCGTCGGTGGCCTGCCGCTGATCCTGTCGCTCGTGCTCACGCGCCTCGTGCCGGAATCGCCGCGCTGGCTCGCGTCACGCGGGCGGCTGGCAGAAGCCGGGCGGGCGGTCGGCGAGTTCGAAGCGTCGGTGCGCGGCGAGCTGCCGCCCGTCACGCAGGCGGCCGCGTTCGACGAGATGGTGCGCCAGCATCCGAAGCGCAAGATGAGCGACCTGTTCAGCGCCGCGTATCGCAAGCGCACGCTCGCGGTGGCGACGTTGTGGGCGACCTGCGGGTTCATCCAGTACGGGCTGTCGACGTGGCTGCCGACGATCTACAAGAACTTCTATCACGCGCCGCTGCAGCTTGCGCTGAACCTTGCGGTGATCGGCTCGGTGATGGGCGTGCTCGGGTCGCTGGCGTCGGCGCTGCTCGTCGACAAGCTCGGCCGCAAGCCGGTGATCGTGTGGTCGTTCGTACTGTGCGCGCTGTCGCTGGCATTCGCGGGTTTCTATCACGCGTCGTCGGTGTATGTCGTGTCGATCTTCTGCTCGCTGTCGCTCGGGTTGATGGCGTCGGGGTTCATTACCGCGTACGTCTACACGCCGGAGCAGTATCCGACGAGCATCCGCGCGTCGGGCTGCGGCCTCGGCAGCGCGTGGCTGAAGATCGCATCGTTCGTCGCGCCGATGGTGGTGCCGCACGCGATCATCGGCGGCAACCTCGCGCCGGCGTTCTACCTGATCGGCATCGTGCCGCTGATCGCGGCGGTGACCGTGCACTTCGTCGGGATCGAGACGAAGGGGAAGGTGCTCGAAGCGCTTGAAGCGTAAGCGCGGGCGGCCGGCGGTATCGGATGAAGTGGAGAGGCCCGGCGATGTCCGGGCCTCTTTGTTTGGCGGCGATCCGGGTGTCGCGGCGGGGTGGGGCGTGCGAGCGCATGCAATGGCCGACTTGCGGCTTGCGTGTTCTAATTCACGATCCCGTTTTCATGCCGACTGTCGCCATGCCCCTGTTCGATCCCGTCACGCTGGATACCTCCCGCCTTGTCCTGCGGCCGCTACGCGAAGCCGATGCGCACGCGTTCTTCGAGATCTGGTCGGATGCGGAAGCGATGCGCTATTTCTCGTTCTCGCCGATGACGCATATCGAACAGGCGATCGAGCGCGTCGCGCGCAACGTGAAGATGTCCGCGAGCGGGCAGGACCTGATCTGCGTGCTCGAACTGCGGGAAACCGGCGAAGCGCTCGGCGAATGCGTGCTGTTCCATGCGAACGAGCAATGCCGGCGCGCCGAGATCGGTTTCAGCCTGCGGCGCAAGTACTGGAGCGGCGGATACATGCGCGAGGCGGCATCGGCCGTGATCGATCACGCGTTCGGCACGCTCCGGTTGAACCGGATCGAAGCCGATATCGATCCGCGCAACGTCGCATCGGCACGGCTGCTCGAACGGCTCGGTTTCGCGCGGGAAGGATTGCTGCGCGAACGCTGGATCGTCGGGGGCGAAGTGACGGACAGCGCGTTGTACGGGTTGCTGGCGAGCGACCGGCGCGCGTGATGCATGCGCGTGATGCGGCCGGGCCGGTAATGGCCCGGTCACGTCAATCCCAGCGGCTGTCTTCCATGTCGGCGTCGACGTCGGCGGTCCCGCCGAATCCCAGTTGCTCGAGCTGCGCGTAGTAGCGCGTGTAGTCGAATTCGCCGTCCTCTTCCCACGGCTCGAGATCCCAGATCACGTCGGCCATCCACGGAATCCAGCGCGGCGGAGGCGGCCACTTCAGGAAGTAGGTCACGCGCTCGTGCTCCTGCCACACGTGCTGTTCCCACCATTCCTGAAACACCATCATGAACGTTTCGCCGCCGCCCATGCGCCACCGCATGCTGTACGGATGCGAATCGGCCGCGATGACCCACGGCGGCGGAACCGCACCGTATTGCGCGGTGTAGTCGGCCACGCTTTGTCTGTACCAGTCTGCGTCTGCGTACTGCCCCATCCGATCTCCTTCCGCTGTCTGCCGCGTATTCGCTTCGAACGCTCACGGCTTCGCGAGCCAGCCTTCGACCTGTTCTTTCCCGCGCAGTGCCGCGACCCATCGAGCGGGCAACGCGTGCTCGCCGTACAGCGCGCCGGCGAGGCTGCCGGCGATGGCCGCCGTCGTGTCCGTGTCGTTGCCGAGCGCGATCGCGCGCTTTACACAGTCTTCGTAGCTGCTCGTCGACAGCAGGCATTGGATCGACGACCAGAAGCTGTCGACCACGTAACCGGAGCCTTGCGGCGCATCGAAGCGGCCATCGAGCACGATCTTCAGTTCGATCTCGTCGGCGGTGCCCGCGTAGCGCGCCAGCAGTTCGTCTTCGGCCGCGCGCACCGCATCGGGCGCGGGTTGGCCTTCGACGATGCCCCATGCCGTCAGGCCATAGAGCGCACAGCACAGTTGCGAGCGCACGTGCCCGTGCGTGACGACGCTCTGCTTGCAAGCGAGCCGGATCGCCTCGTCGCGCGAGGCGGCGACCATGATCACCGGAAAGCAGCGCATCAGCGAGCCGTTGCCATTGTCGCGCTCGCCGTCGGGGCCGGCAACGGCTGGCGCCGCACCGGCCGCCAGCGCGTGGAACGCACGCCGCGTCTGCAGGCCGACGTCGAACACGTGGCCGTCCGGCGTGAAGGCGCCGCGATGAAACCAGTCCTGCAGGTTGCGCGCGAACGTGTCGAGATTCAGGTCGCGGTCGTTCGATAGCGCGTCGAGCAGCGCGAGCGCCTGCGCGCCGTCGTCGCTCCAGGTGCCGGGCGGCACGCCGTCGTGGGCGCGTACAAAGCCGGGCGGCGGCGTCATGTCGATCGCGGCGGGCGGCGGAATCGACGCCGCGTCGTGGAATTCATACGGCACGCCCAGCGCGTCGCCGATCAGCAGGCCAAGCAGGCCGCCGCGCAGGCGGGATCGTCGGTTCGGAATGGTGGTCATCGGACAGGGATCGGGTGGGCGGCGCGCGCCGCGAAATACCGTGCAGACTAGACCAATCGTGTGCACATGCCTAGCCGATGCAGTGCCGCCGGTGCGAACGAATGCCGCATGGCCCGTGTGCGCCGGTGAACTAGAGTCGAACGGGTGCGGATGAAACGACACCGGGAAGACAAGATCATGGCCAAGAAATTTCCGCTGCATCCCGTGCATCCGGAGCGGATCTGCTGGGGATGCGACAACTACTGCCAGACACACGCGATGCGTTGCGGCAACGGCTCCAGCCGTACGCAGCACCCGAGCGAGCTGCTCGGTGATGACTGGTATCGATACGGCGACTGGGGCATCGAAGGCACGGATGCCGACATCGAACACGAACCAGAACCCGCGACCGAAGCCGGCGGGCAGTCATAGCGACAAGTTGCCTCACCCGAGTGCGTTCGGTTTCTTGATCTGCATCACGGTCGCGAAATGCGTGCCGAAACATCATGAAAAAGATGCATAAGACACGCATCTTGAAGCGGGCGGGATGCCCGGCAGCCAGGAACTCGCGTTCCGCCGCCGATCGCGCCGCCCCGCGCCCCCATGATCGAGAAAGGAGAGCACCGTGTTTTGCTATCAATGCGAACAGACCGACCGGACCGGTACGCGGCCCGGCTGTGCATCGGCGAAAGGCAATTGCGGCAAGGATGCAACGACGGCCGACCTGCAGGACCTGCTGGTCCATGCGGTGAAGGGCATTGCGCAATACGGCGCGATCGCGCGAGCGATGGGCGCACCCGATCGCGACGCCGACCGGTTTGTGCTGTACGCGATGTTCACGACGCTGACTAACGTGAATTTCCATGCAGCCCGTTTCGTCGCGCTGCTGCGCGAAGCGGCGCAGGTGCGTGACCGCGTGAAGGCCGCGTGCGACGCGAGCGCGCGGGCGGCGGGCACGGTCGTTCCGGCGCAGCACGGGCCGGCGATGTGGCAGCCGGCGGACGATCTGGCCGGGCTGCTGGAGCAGGCCGCGAGCGTCGGCGTGGACCACGGGCTCGACACGGTGGGAGCGGACATCGTCGGCCTGCGCGCGCTGGTGCTGTACGGGCTGAAGGGCGTGTGCGCGTACGCGCATCATGCGCGGGTGCTCGGCTACGAGCGCGACGACATCTACGAGGGGATCGAGGCGGCACTCGCGTTTCTCGCGCGCGACCCCGTTGATGTCGATGCGCTGCTCGCACAGGCACTCGACCTCGGCCGGCTGAACCTGACGGTCATGGAACTGCTCGACAGCGCGAACACCGGCCGTTTCGGCGCGCAGCAACCGACGGCCGTGCGCGTGTCGCCGGTGGCGGGCAAGGCGATCCTCGTGTCGGGCCACGATCTCGGCGATCTGCATGCGCTGCTCGAACAGACGGCCGGCACCGGCATTCAGGTGTACACGCACGGCGAGATGCTGCCGGCCCATGCGTACCCGGTGCTGAAGGCGTTTCCGCACCTGGCCGGCAACTACGGCGGCGCATGGCAGGATCAGCAAAGCGACTTCGCGCATTTCCCCGGGCCGATCCTGATGACGTCCAACTGCATCATCGAGCCGATGCCGCAATACCGGCAGCGGATCTTCACGACGGGGCCGGTCGGCTGGCCGGGCGTGCGCCATCTCGAGCATCACGATTTCTCGACGCTGATCCGCGCCGCGCAGGCGCTGCCCGGCTTCCCGGCCACGGCGCCGGAGGAGACGATCACGGTCGGCTTCGGCCGCCATGCGGTGCTCGGTGTCGCGGACAAGGTCATCGACGCGGTCAAGGCCGGACAGATCCGCCATTTCTTCCTGATCGGCGGCTGCGACGGCGCGGCGCCGGGCCGCAACTACTACACCGAGTTCGCGGAGCAGGCGCCCGACGATACGGTCGTGATGACGCTCGGCTGCAACAAGTACCGGTTCAACCGGCACGCGTTCGGCGATATCGGCGGCATTCCGCGCCTGCTCGACGTCGGGCAGTGCAACGACAGCTACTCGGCGATCCGGATCGCGACGGCGCTCGCCGACGCGTTCGAATGCGGCGTGAACGACCTGCCGCTTTCGCTCGTGATCTCGTGGTTCGAGCAAAAGGCGGCGGCCGTGCTGCTGACGCTGCTCGCGCTCGGCCTGCGCAACATCCGCCTCGGGCCGACGCTGCCGGCCTTCGTGACGCCGGGCGTGCTGGCGGTGCTGGTCGAGCAGTTCGGCATCCAGCCGATCGGCGACGCCGGTACCGACCTTGCCGCGTCGCTGGCGCGCCAGGCCGCCTGAGCGGGATCGTTCGATGACTTATCGCATCGAGATCACGACACGCGACGGCGAGCGCTTCGGCTTCGGCTGCGACGCCGGGCAGGATCTGCTCTCGGCAGCGGCCGACGCCGATATCACGCTGCCGTCGCAATGCCGGCGCGGCAGCTGCGGCGCATGCCAGGCGACCGTCGTCGACGGCGCGTACGAGACGTCGACCGACAGTGCCGGCGTGCTGCCGGCCGGCCAGCGCGGCGCGGTCCTGTTGTGCCGGACCCGGCCGCGCGGCGATCTGCGGGTCGCCGCGCCGTACGACCGCACCAAGGTGCTGCTGCATCCGGTGCCCGTGCGCACCGCGCGGATCGCGGCACTCGAGACGATCGCGGCCGACACGATGCGCGTCGAGCTGCAGGTCGAGCCCGACGACGCGTTCGGCTCGGCAGCGGAGTTCGAGCCGGGCCAGTTCGCGGAACTCGAGGTGCCGGGCAGCGGTGTGCGCCGCCCGTATTCGCTCGCGAACACGAGCAACTGGGACGGCCGTCTCGAGTTCCTGATCCGGCTGCGGCCGGGCGGCTGGTTTTCGACCTACCTGCGCGAGCGTGCGCGGCCTGGCGATCCGCTGACCGTGCGCGTGCCGATGGGCGGTTTCGGGCTGTTCGCGGACAGCCTGCGGCCGCGCTGGTTCGTCGCGGGCGGTACCGGGCTCGCACCGGTCCTGTCGATGCTGCGGCGCATGGCTGAATTCCAGGAGATGGTCGACGCGCGGCTGTTCTTCGGCGTCAATCAGGAAAGCGAACTGTTCATGCTGGACGAACTGGCGCGACTGCAAGCCGACCTGCCGCAGTTGCGCGTCGAGCTGTGCGTCTGGCGGCCGGACGGGGCGTGGGCCGGGTTGAGTGGCACGCCGGTCGATGCGTTGCGCGCGGCGCTCGCGCAGGTCGGCGCGCCACCGGACATCTACGTGTGCGGGCCGCCCCCGCTCGTACAGGGGGTGCGGGACGTGGCGACGGCGGGTGGCGTGCCCGATGCGCAATTCGCGAGCGAGCGCTTCACCGCGTGATGCTTGCATCCGGCCCGGTGGTGCGCCGCGGGTATCGGCGCACCCGCGGAAGGCTGTGCCATCCGGTGTGCAACGTGCCCGCGCGGCCCGCCGGTCCATAGCCACGAAGCCGTCGCGCGGCGTTGCCGCGCATTCGTCCGGAGGGCGCGCGAGGGCGGGCAGGCACGCGTGCGCCGCTGGCGGTATGCTTGCGCCCGGGACCGTCGCCAGTGACGGACGACGGAGCGCAATCCGCGCAGCCGACGACACGGCGGCGGCATCGGGGCATGGAGTCACGACATGGAGCAGGTGGTGGTGACGCACGTCGCGGCGTATTCGGCCGACAGCGAATGCGCGGCGGTGACGTTACGGTGCGGCGAACACGAGATCGCGGTGTTCTCGTTCGGCGGCGAGGCGCGCGTCGCCGACATCGTGCAAACGCCGGTGTTGGCAGTCGACTGCGATGTCCGGGCGGCCTGTCTCGACGATTGGCCCGACGACGCACGACGTGCGGCCAGCCGGCAATGGATCGGGAAAACCGGGAACCCGTACGGCTACCGGGGATGCGGGCGGGTCATCGATCGGGAGCAGGGGTTGATCAACGTGGTCGGCTTCACGCTCGACGTGGGTGAGTTGCCATGCGACGGCGCGGTCGAATTCGAGTGCCTGCGGCTCGATCTCTGACCGGCCGCGCGACCGGCGGGCTTGCCGGATTGCCGGCACGAACTTACCCTTTGTCGACATCCCGGCCGCGAACAGGATCACGACCATGCAAGCCCATCCTCTGCGCCTTTCCCCCGGCGACGACCTGCGCGCGTCGATCGAGCACGCATTGCGTCAATACGACGCGCACGCGGCATTCGTGATCCAGGGCATCGGCAGCCTGAGCGTCGCGCAGTTGCGCTTTGCCGGAGCCGACACGCCGACCGAACTGCGCGGCGACCTCGAAATCCTGACGCTGGCCGGCTCGGTATCGCCGGAAGGCGCGCACCTGCACATGTCCGTTTCCGATGCGGTCGGCCGCGTGTCGGGCGGCCATGTGGCCAGCGGCTGCGTGGTGCGCACGACCGCCGAGATCCTGCTTGCCGTGCTGCCCGGCCATCGCTTTGCGCGCGAACCCGACCCGCACACCGGTTTCAACGAACTGGTGATCCGCCGCGAGCCGGGCGGCGAGGGCGCGTGACGGTTGCGAGGCGGCGTTAGAATTGCCGGTCATTCGACGCTGTTCCGCCATTCACCGTTCCGCGAGGCCGCCATCCATGGATGATTCCGAAATCGAACAAAAGGCGTGGGATATCGTCCGCACGTGGCTCGAGAGCGCGACGCCCGAGCAATGGCACCGCTTCGCCGCGCGCTCCAATTACGACGGCAACGGCCGCGCGCTGCGCTGGCTGCTCGACAACCGCAACCTCGATCGCGCCACCGCGCTGCTGATCTACTGGGGTCTTGGTGCCGCGTGGTTCGTGCAGTACGCGAACGAAAGCGACCTGGGCCATGCGTCGTATCAACTGGACAGGTTCCGGCTGGTGCGCGAAATCGAGCAGCGTTATGCCGAGGGCTATTACGCCGATCACGGGATCTGGTTCGATCCGCACGACTTCGAAGGCGCGAGCCCGAACGACTATCCCGATCTACCGGTCGCGCGGCCGGTGCCGGCGCTGATGCTGCAGCCGACCGACGGCCGCGAGTATGTCGATCTCGACGAAGTGGAAGGGTACGACGAAGGCTTGCCGTTCGCCGTGGTCGAGCGGCTCTACGCGCTTTACGACTGATCGGGCCGGCGCTGCCATCCGGCGCCGGATAAAAAAATGGCGCCGCGGGCATTCAGCCTGCGACGCCATTGCGTGGTGTGCTGCGACGTCAACCGCCCGCCGCAGCCCGCTCCGCGTGCTTACACCTGCACGGTGTCGGCCACTTCCTTGAAGTCTTCGATCTGGTCGAAGTTCATGTACTTGTAGATCTTGTCGCCGTTCGCGCTGAGCACGCCCATGTCGGCCATGTACTCCTCCTTGGTCGGGATCTTGCCCAGACGCGAGCAGATCGCCGCCAGTTCCGCCGAGCCGAGATACACGTTCGTGTTCTTGCCGAGACGGTTCGGGAAGTTGCGGGTCGACGTCGACATGACCGTCGCGCCTTCGCGCACCTGAGCCTGGTTACCCATGCACAGCGAGCAGCCCGGCATTTCGGTGCGCGCACCGGCCGTGCCGAAGACGCCGTAGTGGCCTTCTTCGGTCAGCTGCTTCTGATCCATCTTGGTCGGCGGCGCGACCCACAGCTTGACCGGAATGTCGCGCTTGCCTTCGAGCAGCTTCGACGCCGCACGGAAGTGACCGATGTTGGTCATGCACGAGCCGATGAACACTTCGTCGATCTTCGCGCCTGCGACGTCCGACAGCGTCTTCACGTCGTCCGGGTCGTTCGGGCACGCGACGATCGGCTCGTGGATGTCGGCGAGGTCGATCTCGATGACGGCCGCGTACTCGGCGTCGGCATCCGGCGCGAGCAGTTGCGGGTCGGCCAGCCACTGTTCCATCGCCTGGATGCGGCGCTGCAGGCTGCGCGGATCCTGGTAGCCCTGCGCGATCATCCACTTCAGCAGCGTGATGTTGCTGTTCAGGTACTCGATGATCGGTTCCTTGTTCAGGTGGACCGAGCAACCGGCTGCCGAACGCTCGGCCGACGCATCCGACAGCTCGAACGCTTGCTCGACCTTCAGGTCGGGCAGGCCTTCGATTTCGAGGATGCGGCCCGAGAAGATGTTCTTCTTGCCTTGCTTGGCGACCGTCAGCATGCCTTGCTTGATCGCGTACAGCGGAATCGCGTTGACGAGGTCACGCAGCGTGACGCCCGGCTGCATCTTGCCCTTGAAGCGGACCAGCACCGATTCCGGCATGTCCAGCGGCATCGTGCCGGTGGCGGCCGCGAACGCGACCAGGCCCGAACCTGCCGGGAAGCTGATGCCGATCGGGAAGCGCGTGTGCGAATCGCCGCCGGTGCCGACGGTGTCGGGCAGCAGCATGCGGTTCAGCCACGAGTGGATCACGCCGTCGCCCGGGCGCAGCGCGATGCCGCCGCGCGTGCTGATGAAGTTCGGCAGCGTCTGGTGCGTCTTCACGTCGACCGGCTTCGGATAAGCGGCGGTGTGGCAGAACGATTGCATCACGAGATCGGCCGAGAAGCCGAGGCACGCGAGATCCTTCAGTTCGTCGCGGGTCATCGGGCCCGTGGTGTCCTGCGAGCCGACCGAGGTCATCTTCGGTTCGCAGTACGTGCCCGGGCGCACGCCCTGGCCTTCCGGCAGACCGCATGCGCGGCCGACCATCTTCTGTGCGAGCGAGAAGCCCTTGCCGCTGTCGGCCGGCTGGTGCGGCAGGCGGAACAGCGTCGACGGCGCGAGGCCGAGCGCTTCACGTGCCTTCGCGGTCAGGCCGCGGCCGATGATCAGCGGAATGCGGCCGCCGGCGCGCACTTCGTCGAACAGCACGTCGGACTTGACCTGGAATTCGGCGATGACCTTGCCGTCCTTCAGCGCCTTGCCTTCGTACGGGCGCAGTTCGACCACGTCGCCCATTTCCATCTGCGACACGTCGAGCTCGATCGGCAGTGCGCCGGCGTCTTCCATCGTGTTGTAGAAGATCGGGGCGATCTTGCCGCCGAGGCACACGCCGCCGAAGCGCTTGTTCGGGACGAACGGGATGTCTTCGCCCGTGAACCACAGTACCGAGTTGGTGGCCGACTTGCGCGAGGAGCCGGTGCCGACCACGTCGCCCACGTAGGCGACCAGATGACCCTTTTCCTTCAGCGATTCGATGAACTTGACCGGGCCGCGCTTGCCGTCTTGTTCCGGCGTGATGCCCGGGCGTGCGTTCTTCAGCATCGCCAGCGCGTGCATCGGGATGTCCGGGCGGGTGGTGGCGTCCGGAGCCGGCGACAGGTCGTCGGTGTTGGTTTCTCCCGTCACCTTGAACACGGTGATGGTCAGGCTTTGCGGCACTTCCGGGCGGCTCGTGAACCATTCGGCATCGGCCCAGCTTTGCAGCACGGCCTTCGCGTGCGCGTTGCCCTTGTCGGCGAGTTCCTTGACGTCATGGAACTGGTCGAACATCAGCAGGGTTTTCTTCAGTGCGTTGGCGGCCACGGCAGCCACGGCTTCATCGGACAGCAGCTCGATCAGCGGCTGGATGTTGTAGCCGCCCAGCATCGTGCCGAGCAGTTCGGTCGCGCGTTCGCGCGAGATCAGCGAGCAGGCGGTCTCGCCCTTGGCCACGGCGGCCAGGAAGCCGGCCTTCACGCGGGCGGCTTCGTCGACGCCGGCAGGCACGCGATGGGTGATCAGGTCGAGCAGTGTCTGCTCTTCGCCGGCGGGCGGGTTCGTCAGCAGTTCCACCAGTTCGGCGGTCTGCTGAGCCGTCAGCGGCAGGGGAGGAATACCGAGCGCGGCGCGGGCGGCCACGTGAGCACGAAAGTTTTCAAGCATGGGGAGACCTGCTGATATTGCGTTTGAGGGGAAGGCCTTGCCGGCACTCCGGGGCTGTTCCAGACACTGCTTTGAGCGGGATTCTAATCTCAATGCTCTTTAACGTCAAATGTCTTATGTCTTATATAAGAGTTGATGGTCGAGACACGGGGGAGCGCGGTGGCACGGAGGCGGCGGTGTTTGGAGGCGTGTTCCGGAGGCTCGCCTGGGTGCGGACGCGAGCAAGGTGTTCCGGGTGGTTCTGGCGAGGGCTGCGGGAGGCGTGGAGGGCGGCGCGGTGCGCTACCGGTAACGAAGCCCGGGAGCCCGGTTGCCGGCGGCGCATCTATCTGCACAAGCACGCAAGAAACGTCACATACGGGCCGCGTTCGCGCGCCAACGCTCTATTTCATGCGACTTTCAAGCGCATTTCAAAAAAACGTAGCGGTCATCGGTGCGTGCCGCTCGCCTGTCATGGAATAGCCTGGAAGGGCCGAGAGCCATTGAATCGTGTCGATCGAGCACATGCCGATGAAGCCATGACGGTGTGCGCTATTTCCGCTTGGCGCGATACGCGTCGAGGTTCTTCCGCGCCTGCGCGCGGATCGCGCGTTGCACGAAAGGCGTCCAGCCGAGCAGGGCGCCTTTCAGTCCCAGCGCCTGACGCGCCCAGAGCCACAGGTCGAAGCTGTCGCGATGCTCGGCGATGCGTCCGTCGCGAAACCGGAACCGCGCATCGATCCGGTTGACCACCATCCGGCCGGTCGCGGTGAAGCGGTACTGGGCGATCCACTCGGCGCGCCCGGCCTGTTGATCCGCGGCGACGTCGCCGAACGTCAATGAAAAATCCTGTGCACGCGCCACCAGCATGCGCCACATGTCGCGTGCGAGGTCGCCGCGCAGCTCGCCGAATGCGGGATCGCTGAAGACGACGTCATCGGCATAGCAGTCGAGCATCGCGTCGATGTCGCGCTGCTGGAACGCCGTGTAGAAGCGCTGGATCAATTCGGTGTGCGGGTGGCTCATCTTGGGGTGTGTTGTCGTTGGAGATGAAGCGGGGTCTCGACGCGGCGGCCGGAAATTATGCCAGTTGAACGTCAGGTGCGTGCCATGCGGCAAAGACGCGCCGATCGGCTCGATATCGACCCGTGTTCCCCGCCGCGATGCAGGTTACATGCAGATGTACGGCGTGACCACCGTCAAGGCCGTGACATGTGTCGCGACATCGATCGAAAAGCGGGAATGAATGCGGGCGCGTGAGGCTCCGCCTCAGCCGTCGTGACCCGAACGCGGCCTGCGCGTCACCGGACGCCCATCAGCGGTTCGCCAGCGCGACGTCCTGATTGCCGCGCCCCGTCACCAGGCAGCCCGACATGAAGGCTTCGCTCTGGCTGCTGGCGGCTGCTTCGCCGAAGCCGCGGCCGAGCGCGTCGACCTTCACCTGCGCGGCACCCTGTTCGCACGCGAGCGGGCTGGTGTCGCGGCCCTGCGCATGCAGGATCGCGCGATCGCCAATGAGATACGCCAGCAGCGCGAAAACAGCGATATGTACGGCTCGTCTCATGGTTCGTCTCCTCGTGGCTCAAGCGTAACGCGGACCCGTTCGACGAAGCACTTGGGGGTTCCCCCGGTAAACGTCTGCTGAAATGGGGGCGTGCCGAGTGACCCTGTCCCGTTTTTCGTGATTTGCGGGAGTAGGGAAGGCATCGCTTCAGTGCGCGTGGCAGGCGAAACCGGACGGGCAGTGAGGCATTCGCGCGACGGTCGTCTGTGCGACAGGCGCGCGATTCACGAGAGTTTGACGAATGTCAGGGTACGGACGGGAGAGGGCGGTCGCGCAGCCGTTCAAAGCGATAGCATGAATGCATGATTTGACGGAACGCGATCGCGAAGAAATGCATCGATTCCGGCAAGCAGGTGCGTGTTGAACATCGCTATCGAAATAGTGAGGAATCCAAATGCTTAACGTCTCTTCCGTCCTGATCAGCCTCGCCCCGATGTGGGCCATCCTGCTCGTTGCTTCAACGGCCGCCGCCTATTTCGTGTTCTGGCGCAAGGTCATCAAGTAAGCGCTGCAAGCAGGTCGATCCGCGTGTGGGCGGCAACGCGCACACGTGTCATGCCGCTCATTGCAAATCCGCGGCCCGTCACCGAACGAGCCGTCGACGCGCCGCCGCGCGTCATCCCCGTCATTGCACGGCCGTGACCGGCACATTTGAAATCCGCACCAGCCGGCTCATCACGCTGCGACGGAACACCGACAGCAGCGCATGCAACGGGTCGTGCCGAGGCGCGACGACCACGATCTCGTCGCAGCCCGTTTCGGCCGCCACGGCCGCGATCGTATCGGGCACCGGGCCGACCTTCATCACGACGCTGTACTTGACGCCGGCTTCCTTCAGGATCCGCTCGGCCGTGGCCAGATCGTCGTACGCGAATTTCTCCTCGATCGAACGCAGCCGCGACAGCGGGTGGTAGGCCTCGAGCCGCGTCGATTCGAGCGGTGCCTGAACATTGATCAGCACGATCTCCGACGCGCACCGTTCGCGATACAGGAATGTCGCGTGGCGAACCGCCTGAAGCGAGCGGGGAGAGTGGCCGACCGGAACCAGCAGCTTGAGCATGAATGTTGTCCAGGGAACGAGATGATTCCAGCGTAGCGCGCCGCCGGGCCGGACGATCTAAAGAGAACGGTCGAGCGCATAAAAATGTCGTTAACGCCCGCCGCCTCGTGCCGCGCCTAATAGAAATATAAGAAATTTAAGTTTATGCGCATAAACGATTTCATCGGCCGGGTCGGCGCTCCGATTCAGTCGGAACCGCAATGAATCGCGGCGGAAAATATCGGAGGTCGCCGATCCGGCGTCGCGTAGAGTAGTGCATCGGCCGCGGCGCGGCCGCTCCCGCGCGCGCTCGGGAGCGACCGCCGCCATGCGGCCCGCCATTCCATTCCGATTCCAGGAGACTCCGCATGCCGCACGGCGCCCCGCAGCTTCTCGCTCCCGCTTCCATCCCCGTCGACCCGATCGTGCGCCTGTCGGCGGGCGAGCTCGCGTCGGCGATCCGCGGCAAGGCCGTGTCGTGCGTCGAGACGATGCGCGCGTATCTCGATCACATCGAGCGCGTGAACGGTGCGGTCAATGCGATCGTCGCGCTGCGCGATCGCGACGTACTGTTCGCCGAGGCCGCGGAAAAAGATGCCGCGCTGGCGCGTGGCGAGTACCACGGCTGGCTGCACGGGATGCCGCAGGCGCCGAAGGACCTGGCGATGACGAAGGGGCTGCGGACGACCTACGGCTCGCCGATCTTCCGCGAGAACGTGCCGAAGGCCGATTCCGTCGGCGTCGCGCGGATGCGCGCGGCCGGCGCGATCTTCATCGGCAAGACCAATACGCCCGAATTCGGCCTCGGCTCGCACACGTTCAACGAAGTCTACGGCGCGACGCGCAACCCGTACGACCTGACGAAGACCGCGGGCGGCAGCAGCGGCGGCACGGCGGCGGCGCTCGCGTCACGGATGCTGCCGGTGGCGGACGGCAGCGATTTCGGCGGTTCGCTGCGCAATCCGGCTGCGTTCTGCAACATCTACGGCTTCCGTCCGTCGCAGGGCCGCGTGCCTCGCTGGCCGGGCGTCGACGTGTTCGTGCAGCAGCTCGGCATCGAAGGGCCGATGGGCCGCACCGTCGGCGACGTCGCGCAACTGCTCGCGATCCAGGCCGGCTACGACCGCAACGATCCGCTGTCGCTCGCGGACGATCCGGCCGTGTTCGCGCGGCCGCTCGACGCCGACCTGCGCGGCAAGCGCATCGCTTGGGTTGGCGACTGGAACGGCTATCTCGCGACCGAGGCCGGCGTGCTCGCGCTGTGCGAACAAGGGCTGGCGACGCTGCGGGAGATCGGCTGCGACGTCGATGCCGCGCTGCCGGCGTTCGCGCCCGACCGGATCTGGCGCCTGTGGCTCGCGCACCGGCACCTGCTGTCCGGCGGCGGGCTGCTTGCGCACTATCGCGACCCGGCGCGGCGCGCGCTGCTGAAGCCCGAGGCGATCTATGAGGTCGAAGGACTGCTCGCGATGCAGGGCGCGGCCGTGTTCGACGCGAGCGTCGAGCGCACCGCGTGGCATCAGGCCGTGCTGAGCTTCTTCGACCGCTACGACTTCATCGCGGCGCCGACGGCCCAGGTGTTCCCGTTCGACGTCGACCAGCGCTGGCCGAAGGAGATCGCGGGCCGTGCGATGGACACCTATCACCGCTGGATGGAAACGGTCGTGCCGTGGACGCTGGCCGGCTGCCCGGTGATCAGCGTGCCCGTCGGCTTCAACGACGCGGGGCTGCCGATGGGGATGCAGCTGATCGGGCGTCCGCGTGCCGATCTCGCCGTGCTGCAACTCGCGCGTGGTTACGAGCAGGCGGTTGACAGGGTCGGCGGGCGGGTGCCGACGTGGATGGCTGTGTGACGGTGTCGCCGGCAGGCAGCCGGTAGCGGCTGGATGACGAAACGGGCAGCGACACGCTGCCCGTTTCTTTTACATCGCTCGACGCGGAGCGCGTCGGCGGATGCGTTCCGTCGCGTCGCGCGCAAGCCGGAACCGCCATCCATTGATGCAACCGGAGAAAGAATCGCGATACGTGCGCGGCATCGCGCGGCAAATGCACGCGAATCTGCGCGACAGGGCCCGTCGGCTGCCGAATTGCAAGCCGCTGCGCGGCGTGATTTCGTTTCGATGTGTTTCAGTCGTTGCGGCCCCGCGCGGCGCGCTTCGACAATATCCGCCTCAACAAAATTCAGGCACGAGGGAAACACATGAAGCAGATTCGCGCGACGGGCCGGCACCTGGCCTCGGCAGGCATCGCGTTCGGCATCCTTGCAAGCGGCGCCGCGCACGCGCAGCTCGACCTGCAGTCGATCGGCGCATCGCTGCTCGGCGGCGGGCAGCAGCAGGCGGCGCCCGCGCAGGGCGGCGTCGCGCAATTGCTGCAGGCCTATGTCGGGGCGAACCAGCAGGTGCTGACCGGCCAGTCGTCGCTTGCGTCGGCGATGGGCCTGACCGGCGCGGCCGGGCAGGCGCAGCAGGCCGCGAGCCAGCTGACCGGCGGCGATTCGCTGACGCCGGCCGCGCTGTCGCAGATGGGCGGCGCGCAGCAATCGGTATCGCAGGCGCTCGGCCAGGCATTCGCGAGCGGCGGCGCGACGCACGGCCCGATCGACAAGCAGGCGTTCAGCAACGGCCTCGCGTCGCTCGGGCAGGGTCTCACGCAGTATTCGCAACTGCAGTCGGGGCTCGGCAATCTCGGTTCGACGAGCGCGGCGTCGCTGTTGCAGTCGGGCCTGAATCCGCAGAACATGCAGGCTGCGTCGTATATCGCGCAAAGCGCGCCGGGCCAGTTGCAGTCGCTCGCGACGACGCTCAGCCAGGCCGTGCAGTTCGCGACGAGCCAGGGCATTTCGGTGCCGTCGGTCGCATCGTCCGCGCTGAAGCTGCTGCCGTAACGTTGCGCGGGGCCGTGCGCGATGCGGTGCCGGCATCGCGCGCGACGACGAAGATGGCCCCGCCCAACATGGGGATTGCGCACGATGCTATCGTGGCGTGTCCCTTTTTTCGGTGCAGGTTCATGACAGACTCGTTCGACCTCTCGCGCTATTTCTCCCGCATCGGCTACGACGGCCCGGTCGAGCCGACGCTCGACGTGCTGCGCCGGCTGCATCTGCTGCACCCGCAGGCGATTCCGTTCGAAAACCTCAATCCGCTGACCGGTGCGCGCGTCGCGCTCGACCTGCCTTCGATCGCCGACAAGGTGCTCGCGCATCGCCGCGGCGGCTACTGCTTCGAACTCAACAAGCTGTTCTATGCCGCGCTCACGGCGATCGGTTTTCGCGTGACGCCGATGATCGCGCGCGTGCGCTGGATGCAGTCGCCGGAAGTCGCCACCGCGCATACGCACATGCTGCTGCGCATCGATCTCGACGGCGCGGCGTGGCTCGCGGACATCGGCTTCGGCAGCGCGACGCTCACCGCGCCGCTGCGTTTCGTGCGGGACGAGCGGCAACTGACGCCGCACGGCGTGTTTCGCGTCGTCACCGCGCCGGTCGACGGTGAATTCGACATGCAGATCGAGACGCCTGACGGCTGGCAGACCACCTATCGCTTCCAGCCGAAGCGGGTCGAGTGGATCGATTACGACGCCGCGAACTGGTTCACGTCGACGTACCCCGAATCGATCTTTCTGCATAACCTGATCGCCTGCCGCGTGCTGCCGGACGGCCGTGCCGCGCTGCGCAACACGACGCTGACGATCCGCGACGCGACGGGTGTCGGGCGCACCGTCACGTTCGACGATGCGGCCGCATGGGGCGCGTGCCTGCGCGACACGATCGGCATCGACACGACGGGATTCGATCTCGATGCGCTGTTTGCGCGACTGGCGGCGCCCGCCGCCGCGTAACCCGGATCACGATCGATAGCCAACGGCGGCCCGCCTCCACGGGCCGCGCCTTCGGTTGACTTTTGCTAGATTGCTAGCATACTAGCAATCATGACCGACGAAGAAGTGAAGCAGTTCAACGTGTACCTGCCGCTCAGCCTGATCCGGCAGGTCAAGCATCGCGCCATCGAAACGGAGCAATCGCTGTCTGCGCTGGTGGCCGACGCATTGCGCGCGTACCTGGCCGCGCCGCCGCCGGGCGCGGGGCCGTCCACCAAGGAGGAGTGACATGTCATCCGAGCGAATCGAAGCCGTGTACCTGACGACGCACAACTGGGGCAAGTCGGCGAAGTTCTTCCAGGCACTGGGCTTCACGCTGGAGTTCGAAACCGATCACCAGTCGGGCCAGCTGCGCAGCGGCGACGGCCCCTTTCTGTTCATCGCCGAAGTGCCGCCGGGCGAGACGCCGGACATGCAGGTCGTGCTCAAGGTGGCGGATGAGCAGGCAGTGCGGCCGCAGCCGATCGTCGACGTCGTCACGCCGTTCGAGGACACCCACTGGGGCACGCGCGACATGACCGTGCGCGATCCGGACGGTCGCGTGTGGCGCCTGCAGGCGCCGGGCAAGCAGGGCGTGTGAGGCGGCCATGACCGAACCCCGCGAAAGCGCCCCCGACAGCACCGCGGCGCGCGTCGCGCTGTGGCGCGCGCTGCACGTCGAACTCGACGCGCCGCCGCATGTGCTCGCCGACGAAGTCGGGCTGCAACTGCTCGCGCCGGAACCCGGCTGGCAGCAGCGCGGCGACATGGATCCGCAGTTCACGCGGCCGTTCCGCGCGTCGATCGTCGCCCGGGCGCGCTTCATCGAGGATTGGGTGGTCGAACAGGCCGCGCTCGGCGTGAGCCAGTACGTGATCCTCGGCGCGGGCCTCGACAGTTTCGTGCAGCGCCGGCCGGAGATGGCGTCGCGCGTGACCGTCTTCGAAGTCGACCCGCCCGCGCCGCAGGCATGGAAGCAGCGCCGCCTGGTCGAGCTCGGTTTCGGCGTGCCTGACTGGCTGCGTTTCGTGCCGGTCGATTTCGAGGCGAAGCAGTCGTGGCGTGCTGCGCTGGTCGACGCGGGCTTTGATGCCGGCAAGCCGGCGGTCGTGGTGTCGACCGGCGTCAGCATGTACCTGACGCACGAAGCGAATGCGGCCGCGTTGCGCGAAGTCGCGTCGCTCGCGCCGGGCTCGACGCTCGCGATGACGTTCCTGTTGCCGCTGGAGAATGCGGATCCGGACGTGCGCCCCGGGCTGGAAATGGCCGCGAAGGGCGCGCGCGCCAGCGGCACGCCGTTCATCAGCTTCTTCATGCCGGCGCAGATCCAGGCGCTCGCGCGGGAGGCCGGCTTCGCGCAAGCCGCGCACGTATCGGCCGCCGATCTGACGCGCCGTTACTTCGCCGATCGCACCGACGGCCTGCGGCCGCCGGACAACGCGGAAGAACTGCTGATCGCGACGGTCTGAGCTGTCGCGATCACAGCGACCACGGCAACCATCACGCCCGTTCGAGCACGGCCATCTCCCGCACGACCACGAGCAGCACCGCGAGGCTCGCGCCGCCTGATGCGCGCAGGTCCGCGAGCAGGTGCTCGTAGCGCGCGAGCGCGGCTTCGCGGCGCGCGCGCCACGCGCCGACGATCGTCTCCGGTGTCGTCGAATCCGGCGATTCCGCGAGTGCGCTCGTCGCGAGCGTGCGCTTGAGGCGCGCGACTTCCGCGAGCGCGGCCGCGCGTGCCAGCATGTCCCAGTGCGTCGGTGTCGGCAGCGTCGCCGCGCGCTCGCCGATCCAGCTGTAATTGAGCAGCGTGCCGAGCGAGAAATAGACGCCCGCGACGAGTTCGAGGCTGCGGTTGCTGGTCGCGGCCACTTCGGCGATGTCGAGCAGCGCGGCCGAGATGTCGCCGCTCGCGACGCGCACCGCGAGCGCACTGTCGACACCGGCTTCGACCAGCACGCGCTGCCGTTCGGACAGCGCCTCGAGATCGCCGGCCGGCAGCAGCGACGGCAGTTGCGGCGCAAGCCGCTCCGCCGCGTCGCGGCAGCGCGCGATCAGCTCGGTGACGCCTCCATCGGCCACCGCGCCGGATTGCAGGTGCCGCAGGAACCACAGCGCCGCGCGCTCCAGCAACCGCGCGACGTCGACGAACATGCGCGCCTGCACGTCGTCGGCGACGCGGTTGTCGAGCGCGTCGATATCGCGCCAAACCGCATCGAGGTCGAACACGTCGCGCGCCATGATGCACGCCCGCACGATGTCGCCGGGCTTCGCGTCGGTTTCCTCCATCAGCCGGTGAACGAACGTGCAGCCGACGCGGTTGACGAGCGCATTGGTCAGGTGCGTCGCGAGGATCTCGCGGCGCAGCGGATGGCGGCGCATCGGCTCGCTGAAGCGCTGCTGCAGCGGCTTCGGGAAGTAGTCGACGAGCATCGCGGCCACCAGCGGATCCTCTGGCACGTCGGATTCGAGCAGCGCGTCGTACAGCCACATCTTGCTGTACGCGAGCAGCACCGCGCGTTCCGGCGACGTGAGGCCGAGCTTTGCGGCCTGCCGTTCGGCGACTTCGTCGTCGGTCGGCAGGAATTCGATCACGCGACTCAGGCGGCCCGCGCGTTCGAGCCAGCGCATCAGGCGCGCTTCGGCATCGAGCAGCTCCACCGCGTAGCGCCCGGCGATCGACAGCGCCTGCGTCTGGTAGTAGTTGTCGCGCAGCACGAGCAGCCCGACTTCGTCGGTCATCTCCGCGAGCAGCGCATTGCGCTGCTTCTCGGTCATCTCGCCGTCGGACACGACGAGCCCGAGCAGGATCTTGATATTGACTTCGTGATCCGAACAATCGACACCGGCCGAGTTGTCGATCGCATCGGTGTTGATGCGCCCGCCGCGTTGCGCGAACTCGATCCGGCCGAACTGCGTGCAGCCGAGGTTGCCGCCTTCGCCGACCACCTTGCAGCGCAGGTCCGCGCCGTTCACGCGCACCGCGTCGTTCGCGCGGTCGCCCACCTGAAGATGGGTTTCGCGCGCGGCCTTCACGTAGGTGCCGATGCCGCCGTTGTACAGCAGGTCGACCGGCGCCTGGAGGATCGCGCGGATCAGCTCGGCCGGCGGCAGCGCATTCGCGTCGATGCCGAGCGCGGCCTGCACGGCCGGCGACAGCGGGATCGTCTTCGCGGTGCGCGGATAGACGCCGCCGCCCGTCGAAATCGCGGCCGGATCGTAGTCGGCCCAGCTCGAGCGTTCGAGCGCGAACACGCGCGCGCGCTCGGCGAAGCTCGTCGCGGGATCGGGGTTCGGGTCGAGGAACACGTGCCGGTGATCGAATGCGGCGACGAGCCGGATATGGGGCGACAGCAGCATCCCGTTACCGAACACGTCGCCCGACATGTCGCCGACGCCGACTACCGTGAAATCGGTCGTCTGCGTGTCGATGCCCATCTCGCGGAAGTGCCGCTTCACCGATTCCCACGCGCCGCGCGCGGTGATCGCCATCTTCTTGTGGTCGTAGCCGACCGAGCCGCCGGACGCGAATGCGTCGTCGAGCCAGAAGCCGTATTCGTGCGAGATCGCGTTCGCGTAGTCGGAGAAGGTGGCCGTGCCCTTGTCGGCCGCGACGACCAGGTAAGGGTCGTCCAGATCGTGACGCACGACGTCGGGCGGCGGCACAATCGAGTTGCTCACGAGGTTGTCGGTCAGGTCGAGCAGGCCGCGCAGGAAGGTTTGGTAGCACGCGATGCCTTCGCGCATCCACGCTTCGCGATCACTCGGCGGTGGCGGGTGCTTCACGACGAAGCCGCCTTTCGAGCCGACCGGCACGATCACGACGTTCTTCACCATCTGCGCCTTCATTAGCCCGAGCACCTCGGTGCGGAAATCCTCGCGGCGATCCGACCAGCGCAGGCCGCCGCGCGCGACGCGCCCGCCGCGCAGGTGCACGCCTTCGACACGCGGCGAATACACCCAGATTTCGAACATCGGTTTCGGTTCGGGCAGGCCGGGCACTTTCGCCGGATTGAACTTGAACGACAGGTACGGTTTCGATTCGCCGTTCGCGTCGTGCAGGAAATAGTTGGTGCGCTCGGTCGCGTTGATCACGCCGAGGAACTGGCGCAGGATGCGATCCTCGTCGAGGTTCGGTACCTGATCGAGCGCGCCCTCGATCGCCAACAGCCGCCGCTCGGCCTGCACGTCGCGCGTGTCGCCGATGGCCGGGTCGAAACGCAGCAGGAACAGCTCGACGAGCTGCCGCGCGATCGCCGGGTTGCCGGTCAGCGCGCGCTCGATATACGCGTCGCTGAAGGTCGAGCCGACTTGCCGCAGGTACTTCGCATACGCGCGCAGGATCGTCACTTCGCGTGCGCTCAGATGAGCGCGCAGCACGAGGCGGTTGAAGTCGTCGTTCTCGATCCGGCCGCTCCAGATCTGGTCGAACGCATCCTCGAACAGACCTTTCACGCGCTCGATGTCGAATTCGGTGTCGTCGGCGAGTTCGAGGCCGAAGTCGTGTACCCACGCATGCGCGGCGTCCTGCGTCTGGATCCGGTACGGCCGTTCCTCGTCGACGCGCACGCCGAGATGCTCGAGCATCGGCAGGCTGCGCGACAGCGCGATCGGGTCGCCTGCGCGATAGACCTTGAAGCGGAACGCACGCGCTTCGGCCTCGATCGGCCGGTACAGGTTCATCGCGAGCTGCCCCGAATCCTTCACGCGCTCGATCAGCTCGATGTCGCGCACGGCGGTGCGCGCCGGATAGTCGTCGCGATAGCCGGCCGGGAACGAATCGGCATAGCGCTGCAGCAGGCGATTGCCTTGCTCTTCGCCGAATGCGTCGAGCAGCGCGTCGGCGAGATCGTCCTGCCAGCGGCGCGTGACCTGTACGAGCCGCGTTTCGAGCTCGCGCGTGTCGACGTCGGGCATCGTGCCCGGTTCCGCATGCACGACGAAATGAATGCGCGCGATCGCCGATTCCGACAGCAGCGGCGTGAATTCGACGTTCACGCCGTTGTACGCATCGATGAGCAGCTTCGCGATGCGCCGGCGCAGGTCGGTGTTGTACTTGTCGCGCGGCACGAACACCAGGCACGACACGAAGCGGTCGAAGCGGTCGCGGCGCACGAACAGGCGCGTGCGCTGGTGTTCCTGCAGCCGCAGGATGCCGAGTGCGATGTCGTAGAGCTGGTCTTCGTCGGCCTGGAACAGCTCGTCGCGCGGATAGGTTTCGAGCACCGTCACGAGCGACTTGCCGAGATGCCCCTTCGGCAGGAAGCCCGCGCGCCGCACGATGTTCGCGCACTTGCGGCGCACGATCGGGATATCCGCATACGAGCCGAAATAGGCCGTCGACGTATAGAGCCCGATGAAGCGGCGCTCGCCCGCGACCTTGCCGTCCGGCCCGACGAGTTTCACGCCCACGTAGTCGAGATAGCCGGGCCGGTGCACGGTCGCGCGCGAATTCGCCTTGGTGAGGAAGATCGGCCAGGCGCCGGTGATGATGTCGGCCGCGGCGGGCGGCAGCGGCGTGACGTCGGGCGTGCCCGACGTGCGCAGCGATTCGCGCAGGATGCCGAAGCCGGTGCCCTCGATGCCGCGCAGGCCGAAGCCCGTGCCGTCCGATACCAGCGCGTAGTCGCGCTGGCCGAGGAACGTGAAGTGATCGGCGGCCATCCATTCGAGGAATGCGCGTGCCTCGATATCTTCCGCGGTCGATTCGCGCGCCTTCATTTCCTTGATCGTCGCGCGCGCGATCTCGACGATCTTCGGCCAGTCTTCCACCGACGCGCGCACGTCGCCGAGCACGTGGGCGATGTCGTTGCGCAACGTGTTGAGCAGCGCGGCATCGCCGCAGCGGTCGACTTCGAAATGGATGAACGACGCGAGCTGCGACTGGCCGTCGCCGGGCGTCGCGCCGCCTGCGTCGACGCGTTCGATGTCGCCGTCGCGGCCGCGCCAGATGCGGAATACCGGGTGCAGTGCCGAATGCAGCGCGAGCCCGAGGCGGTTGACGGCCATCGTCACCGAGTCGACGAGGAACGGCATGTCGTCGTTGACGATCTCGATGACCGTGTGATCGGAATGCCAGCCGTGCTGTTCGAGGATCGGGTTGTACACGCGCAGCCGTTCGCTGCCGGGCACGAATTTCTGGGCGGTCTGCCAGTGCGCCATCGCGGCGCCGTAGAGATCGGCGATGCTGCGGCTCTGCAGATCGTCGGCATCGACGAAATCGTAGTAATGACGCAGGAAGGGTTCGACGATCCGGAAGGTGGCTTCGGGCAGGCGCCCGCGCGCGAATTCGACGACGTCAGAGAGCAGGTGTGCGACGACTTCCTCGTTCTTCGCTTCCATGGCGGTCTCCTCGTCGGGTGGCCATCGGCTGCTGCGTCTGTCCGGCATTATGCGCCGATTGCGTGACAAAGCGATGTGCGGGCGCACAACGGGCGGCGGCCGGAGAAGGCCGCGTGCAGCGCCCGTCGCAGGCGCTGCTGCGTGTGTATCAGCGCAGCGCAGGCAGCGCAGGGGCGACGCCGCCTTTGATGCTCAGCGCTCGTCGCTCCACAGCTTGCCGGCCGTCGACCAGTTCTCTTTCTTCACGTCGGTGAGGATGATATCGACCGAGCCCGGCTCGCAGCCGAGCGTCTCGCACGTGACGCGCGTGATGGCTTCGACGAATGCGCGCTTCTGGTCGACGGTGCGGCCTTCGAAGAGCTGGATATTGAAAGTCGGCATGACGGAGTGCTCCGATGGTTGGGGTGAATGATGCGTTGAAAGCCGGCGGCGTCAGTCGCGATACGTCGGATCGATCCGGTCGAGCCGGCGCAGCAGCGCCGGCCATTCCAGTTCGCCCTCGATCGCGCCGCCGTCGCGCAGCTGCTCGGCGGTTCGGTCGGCGACGGCCGGATCGGGCAGCACGAGCGGCCCGCCGCCGGCCTGCGCGCGCACCTGGATGTCGCACGCCTTGATCAGCGTATCCATCAGCACATACGCTTCGGCCACGGTGCGGCCGACCGTCAGCGTGCCGTGGTTGCGCAGCAGCATCGCGGATTTCGCGCCGAGGCTCGCGGTCAGCCGCGCGCCTTCGGCCGGAGAGAACGCGAGCGCCTCGTAGTCGTGGTACCCGAGGTCCCCGTGAAACCGCAGTGCGTGCTGCGACGCGGGCAGCAGCCCGTCGCGCTGGATCGACACGGCGATGCCGGCCGTATTGTGCAGATGCATCACGCACACGGCGTCGGCGCGCGCGGCATGCACGGCCGCGTGCAGCGCGAAGCCCGTCACGTTGACCGCATGCTCGCTGTCACCGACGCGGTTGCCGGCCAGATCGATCTTCACGAGATTCGACGCGCGGACTTCGTCGAACGTGAGGCCGAACGGGTTGATCAGGAAGTGACCGGGCTCGCCGGGCACGGTCGCGGAAAGGTGCGTGTAGATCAGGTCGTCCCAGCCGTTCAGCGCGACGAGCCGGTACGCGGCGGCGAGGTCGACGCGCATCCGGCGTTCGGCGTCCGAGATCGGGCCGCCGGGTTTCACGGCATCAGGACGGTGTGCGAATGACGACATCGGGTTCTCCGAGGGTGAAGCGGCGCGCGACGATGACCGTGACCCACGACGCGAGCGCGAACGGCGCCGTGAACGCGGGAATGCCGGCGCGCGTCGCGAGCCACTGGATCAGCGCGGCGAGTGTGGCGGCCGCGAACGCCGCGCGTGGGCCGTGCGGCATCAGCGCGAGTGCGGCGAGCGCGCCGTTGAAGCCGAGCAGGCCGTCGGCGAACGATGCGCCGCTCGCGCCGAGCGCGACCAGCAGCACGGTCGATGCCAGCGCGCCGCCAACCGCGAACGCGGCCGCGCGGCGCGATGCAACGGCGAGGCCGGCGACGATCAGCACGCCGGCCCATGCACCTTGCGCGAAGGTGGTCTGCGCGACGCCTGACAGAAGCGCGTCGGCGGCGGAAACAAGCGTCAGCGCCGGGCTGGCCATCGCGCCGCTCGCATGCTGCAGCGCGACAAGCGGCAGCCACAGCGCGGTGACGATGAGGCACGGGCTCGAATACGGGCACTGGCGCCAGCGTGCAAGCGGCTTGCGCATCGCGCGGTGCACGAGCGCCGCGCCGATCGAGACCAGCGGCACCAGTGCGACGGCGGCGAGCTGATGGGGCGCGAACTGCACGGCGATCAACGCGGCGAGCGCGCCGTTGAAACCGTGCAGCCCCTGCTCGACGTCGCGGCGCTCGGCGCCCGTCAGCACCGCCGTCATGCTGGCGGCGGCCGAGCCGACCAGCGCCGCGCTCGCGAGCCGCAGGTCGGTCAGCGCCAGCGCGGCGAGCAGCAGCGCGCCGGTGAGCGCATTCGCCTGCAGCACGATCTGCCCGATGCCGCGCAGCAGGATACGCAGGTCGATCGACGGCGAAACGGGGCGGGTGGTAGGCATGATGGCGGCGGAACAGGACGAGCCGCGAGCATAGGACACAATTCCATGCACCGGAATAGGGAATTCTGGATAGTCAGGATTTGTGGTCGATGCCCCGAAACGGTGAATCCAGCCGTCGATTCCTGCTCGCACGTCGCGCCGTTGGCCCGTTTGACGGGTTGCCCCGTTCGGGAATCGAATCCTGATGATGGCCGGCATCTTCGCCGGGCGATCTGTGCGACGATGCCTCGCATCGTCCGGAATACCGGGAGGGGCAGAGATGCGCGAAGTGCGTTGGGCGTCGCTCGAAGGCGACGGAGTCGAACATCTGACGTTCGACCGGAGCGGCGGCGGGATCGTCGTCGAAAGCGCGGTGGTCGGCCAGCGGTACGGCCGTGCGTACGGGCTCGCGTATCGCGTCGAGTGCGATGCGCACTGGCGCGTGACCCATGCGGTGCTCAAGGTGATGGGCGGCGGCACGCTCGAATTGCGCGGCGACGGTGCCGGCCATTGGCACGACGGCTCGGGCCGCGCACTGCCGGAGCTCGACGGCTGCATCGACATCGACATCGCGGCGACGCCGTTCACGAATTCGCTGCCGATCGGCCGCCTCGGGCTCGCGCGCGGCGAGCGGCAACCGATCGACGTCGCGTACATCTCGATGCCGGACCTGAAGGTCACGCCGGTCAAGCAGGCCTACGCGTGCCTCGAGCCGGGCCGGCGCTACCGCTACGAAGGGATCTTCCGCGACTTCACGGCCGAGATGGAGATCGACGACGACGGGCTCGTCGTCGATTACGAGACGCTGTTCAGACGCCTCCCGGCGGTGGCGCCCGCGGTGCGCTGAACCCCGGCCGCGACCGGGGCGAGCGCCGGCCGCTCCTGCGCGGACGCGAAGCGGTCGATCCGCGACGCGATCATGTCGGGGTGGCGCAGCACGATCCAGTGCGTGCCGTCGATCTCCTCGCGCACGTGGTCGCCGAGCCAGCGGTCGAGGTCGACCGACATCTCGGGCGTCACGTAGCGGTCGCGCACCGGCACCAGGATCTGCACGGGCGCCTGCGCGTACCGCTCGCGCGGCTTGCGGGCCCGTGCGATGAAGTTCGCGCGGTACAGCTGCAGGCCGTTCAGCGCGTTCTTCAGTTGCACGGGATCGCGCTCCGCACGCACGCGCTCGGTGAGCTGCAGCCAGCGCGGCCACAATGCCGCGCCGCCGAGCCGCCATACCAGCGACGGCACGAGCGGCAGGTGGAAGAACGCGATGTACCACGACTTCAGGCTTTGCTTGAGCCGCATCTTCGCGCGGAACACGTGATCGAGGCACGGGCCCGAGATCGACGTGTACGACGCGATCCTGCCGCGGAACGCGGGGTCGGTCACGGCCTCCCAGCACTGGATCGAGCCCCAGTCGTGGCCGACGAGGTGAAACGGCCGGCCGCCGCAGGTTGCGTCGGCCACCGCCTTCAGGTCGGCGGCGAGCCGTTCGAGCGTGTAGTCGGCACGGCGGCGCGGCGCATCGGACGCGCCGGCGCCGCGCACGTCGTACGCGATCACGCGATAGCGCTTCGCGAGCCGCGCCCGGACCGGCGCCCACACGGCCGCCGAATCGGGGTAGCCGTGCACGAGGATCAGCGGCGGCGCGCGGCGCGACCCGCTGACGTAGACGGCGAGTTTCACGTCGCCGGACTGGACGGTCAGCATCTCGTGAGCGCGCGCCATGGCGTCATGCCTGCGCCACCGAATGCAGCGGCACGCGGCGCGGGGCGGCTTGCGCGGCGTAGCGCGCGTTGGTCGCATCGATGTTCTCGAGCAGCGTGTCGAGCTCCTGCAGGTACTGATGGTTGTCGTGATCCCACGGGTGGAAACCCGGGCGGAAGTAGTCGAGCCATTCGCGTGCGATGCTCGGGAACACGCCATGCCTCGGGCTGTACAGATATTTCACGAGTCGCCACATGCCGCCGAACTTGCCGTGTTCACGACGGTGCGCGCGCATCAGCCGTACGTGGAAGTCGAACACGATGGCCCAGAAGAACACGGTCGTCGTCAGCATCGTGCCGGTGCGCAGCAGGTAGCTGCCGAGGCCCGGCTTCATCACGGTGCGCCACACGTCGTAGGACACCGCCTTGTGCTCGGTTTCCTCCATCGCGTGCCACATCCACATCTGCTGGTAGCCTTCGACCGAGCCGTCGATGCGGTGCTCGTGGCCGGACAGCAACTGGTTCGCGAGGATCGCCGTGTAGTGCTCGAGCGCGATCGTGATCGCGAGCTGCATCGAATGCGGCAGCACCTTCTTGAACCAGCCGAGGATCGTCCACAGGCGCTTGTCGAGCTTGTGCGCGGGCAGGCCCGACGCCTGCAGCAGGTCGTTGTATTCGATGTGTTCGCGCGTGTGCATCGCTTCCTGGCCGATGAAGCCGAGCACCTGCTTCTTCAGCTCCGGATCCTCGATCTGGTCGCGATAGTTGCGCACCGAATCCATGAAGAAGCGTTCGCCGGCCGGGAACAGCAGCGACAGCGCGTTCATGAAGTGCGTGACCGGTACGCCCTGCACGTGCCAGTCGCGCGCGCGTTCGGGGGGCAGCGCGAAACGGATGTCGCGCCGCACGGGCATCATGTTCGGGGTCGTCATGATTGTTCTCCTCCCTGGTTGCCTGCATTGTTGTAGGTGGCGTGCAGCGGCGCGGCCGCCGGCGTGCCGCGCGCGGCGCGGCGGGCCTTCGCGGCCTCGCGGCGCGTCGCGAGCACGACGAGCGCCTGGTACGCGGCGGGCAGGATGCGCGCCATCCAGTCCGCGCCCTTCGCGTCGCGGCCGATCAGGACGCGGCGCTTGTTCTTGCGCACGCCGGCAAGGATCGTGCGCGCGGCCTCGTCGGCGGTCGTGATGAAGAACTTCTCGAAGCTGTCCTTGCCTTGCTGTTCGCTCTCGACGATGAAGCCGACCATGTTCTTCGCGACGCGGCTCGATTGCGCGATGTTCGTGCGGATGCCGCCCGGATGCACGCAGGTGGCCGACACGCCGCACTTCATCATGTCGAGTTCCTGGCGCAGCGATTCGGTGAAGCCGCGCACGGCGAACTTGGTCGCGTTGTAGCCGCTCATGCCCGGCTGCGCGAAGATCCCGAAGATGCTCGACGTGTTGATCACGTGGCCGTCGCCCGATGCCTTCAGGTGCGGCAGGAACGCCTTCGTGCCGTGCACGACGCCCCAGAAGTTGATGTTCACGATCCACTCGAGATCGCTGTATTCCATGCCTTCGATCGTGCTCGACAGCGCGACGCCCGCGTTGTTGAAGATCAGGTTGACCTTGCCGTGTTCCTTCGCGGTGTCGTCGGCCCACGCGAACATTGCGTCGCGGTCGCCTACATCCAGCATGCGCGTCGACACGCGCACGTTCGGCGCGATCGCGCGGACGATCCGTTCGGTTTCGGCGAGGCCCACGCCGTTCTTGTCGGCAAGCGATACGTGGCAGCCGGCCTGCGCGAGCTGGATCGCGAGCGAGCGACCCATGCCCGAGCCGGCACCGGTGATCGCAGCGACCTTGTTGGCGAAATCTCTCATGTCGATGGCTCCTTGTCTGGCTCAGGCCGCTTCTGCGGACGGGGAAGTCGAAGCGGAAGCGGCGGGCGCGGCGGCGGGCCGTGCGGTCGTGTCGTGTTGCGGCGCGCGATACGCGTGGTAGTCGGCGATCGAGAAGTGCGCGGTCGCCTGGCGGAAACGCCACGTGAAGCCCGGCCACAGCGTCGTGTTCTTGCCGGTGCGCGGATCGAGGTACCAGCTCTTGCAGCCGCCCGTCGACCAGATCGCCTTCTTCAGCTTGCCTTGCAGGTCGTTGTTGAACTGCGCCTCGACGAGCGGGCGCACCTCGATCGCGTCGGCCCGTTCGCGACGCATCGCCTGCAGTGCGCCGAGGATGTATTCGATCTGCGACTCGATCATGAACACCATCGAGTTGTGGCCGAGGCCCGTGTTCGGGCCGACGATCATGAAGAAGTTCGGGTAGCCGGGCAGCGTCGAGCCGAGATACGCGTGCGCGCCGTCGCGCCATGCGTCGACGATGTCGAGCCCGCCACGGCCGATGATCGCGCCGCGCGGATACGGATCGGCCACCTGGAAGCCGGTGCCGTAGATCAGGCAGTCGACTTCATGACGCTTGCCGTCGGCCGTCACGACCGCGTCGGCTTCGATGTGGTCGATGCCGGTCGTGATCACGTCGACGTTCTTGCGCGACAGCGCCGGGTAGTAGTCGTTCGAGATCAGCACGCGCTTGCAGCCGAGCGTGTAATTCGGCGTGACGGTCTTGCGCAGCTCCGGATCGGGAATCTGCTTGCGGATGTGGCGCAGCGCGAGCTTCTGCACGTTCTTCATCAGCGACGGGTGGATCGCGAAGCCGAGCACGCGCGATTCGAGCATCCAGTAGATGCCGCTACGCACGATCTTCTGCGTGAACGGCAGCGTGCGGAACAGCCATTTCTCGAGCCCGGTCAAGTTGCGGTCGGGTTTCGGCATGATCCACGGCGGCGTGCGCTGGAACAGCGCGAGTTCCTTCACGCGCGGTGCGATCTGCGGTACGAACTGGATCGCGCTCGCGCCGGTGCCGATCACCGCGACGCGCTTGCCTTCGAGCGCATAGTCGTGATCCCACTGTTGCGAGTGGAACGCGCGGCCCTTGAAGTTCTCGACGCCGGGAATCGACGGGAGCGCGGCGCGCGACAGCCCGCCCATCCCCGACACCAGCACGCGCGCGGACAGCCGCTTGCCGTTCGCGAACGTGAGGCGCCAGCGTTGCGCGGCCTCGTCATACTCGGCGCGCTGCAGTTCGTGGTTCAGGCGCAGGTGCGAGCCGATCCCGAAGCGCTGCACGCAGTCTTCCAGATAGGCGCGGATTTCCGGCTGCGGCGCGAACATGCGCGTCCAGCGCGGGTTCGGCGCGAACGAGAACGAATAGACGTGCGATTGCACGTCACATGCACACCCGGGGTAATGATTGTCACGCCACGTGCCGCCGACCGACGCGGCCTTCTCGAGGACGACGAAGTCGGTCGCGCCTGTCTGACGCAGGCGGATCGCCATCCCGAGGCCGGCGAAGCCGGTGCCGATGATGGCGATGTCGATGGTTTCGTCCTGGCCGTCGTGGCCGGGCGGACCGAAAGGCAACGTGCGAGCATTCATCCGGGTGTCTCCGATTTGGCTCATTTTCGAATGTTACATTGTTTGATGTAACGATAGTGGGTGAACCCGGAAACCGCAAGAGGCTAGAAGAGGCGCTCTAAGGGCCGGAAGCCAGACGGGAAAAGGCTGAGCGGGGTTTGGAACGGGCCGGCTTCCGCGCTGCGGGATAAGCGGAAAGGGCCGTCGACTGGGCGAGAGAGGGCGCGGACCAGGCCACCGGCGCGCGGCGGCCTGTTTGAAACGGTATCAGGGACGGATCGAGCGGGCGGCCGTCTCATGGAAAACCCCGGCCACGATCGTGACCTGCGCGAGCGCGTAGAGGCCCCAGATCAGGTAATCGAGGCCTGGAAAACCGCCGAGGAAGCGGCCGACGCCGATCAGCGTATCGGAGCCGACGAAGATCAGGCTGCCGATGGCCACCAGCGGGCCGTGCGTCCGGGCGGCGAGCGCGAAGCTCGCCATCGCGCACAGCACGAGCATGTAGACGGCGACCGGCGCCATCAGCTCGCCGAGGTGCGGGAAGAACGCCACGTAGAACGCCGGCGCGGCGATCCACAGCCCGACGAGCGCGACGATGCGCCAGCCGTGCGGCCGCGCGCGCCAGCGCATGAAGATCGCGCAGTAGCACAGGTGCGTGAGCAGGAATGCGCCGAGGCCGAGGACGAACGACAGCGGCCAGGCGGGCAGCGCAAGCAGCACGTCGCCGAGCACGGCCGTCACGAGCGCTGCGCACAGCCACGCGCGTTCGCGCGGTGCGGCGCAGGTGCTGCCTGCCCCGAGCAGCAGGATGCCCATCGCGGCTTTCGCGGCGGCCTGGCCGGGATAGGGCGACGCGGCGAGCGACAGTCCATAAAGCAGCGCGGCGACGACGGCGAGCGGCCAGAGCCGGCGGTAGGTGGCGGGAAGCGTGGCGATCAAGGCGGGGGTCTCCCGTTTGTTGTTGTCTGCGGTGGACGGCGCGCGGTCGAGGGCGCGGCTGCCGGCCATTATCCGGAAGAACGGGCGTGCGAAAACCGGCGAATCCTTCTAGGAAACGGCCGGGAGCGCCATGCACAAGGATCGCTCGCCGACGCATCAATCCGGCGATGCCGGGCTCCGATGCCTGGGCGCGGCCGCCGGATTTCTCCGCGCGTTGCCCCGGTCGAACCGGGGCAACGACTGCAATTCGGCTTGCTATGATCGCCGCGGTATTGCCGTTGTCGATGTGGTTGTTGCTGTCGTTGTTTCCGCCCGGCCGCGCGACTGGATGCGCAAGCCGGTGCGGGCCCGATGAATCCCGGCCGTGCCCGGCCCGTGCGCTGATGCGAAGCGGGGCGGGCGGGCCTCCCCACGAAAACAGGTCCGACCATGACCGAACTTCTCCATGGCGACGGCGCGATCCGTCGCACGACGCCGTACGGCTCGTCGATCGAAAACACCTATGCGGGCGTGCTGTCGTTCATGCGCCGCAACTATTCGCGCGCGCTCGACGGCGTCGACGTCGCGATCTCCGGCGTGCCGCTCGACCTCGCGACGACCTACCGCTCCGGCGCGCGGCTCGGGCCGGCGGCGATTCGCGCGGCGAGCGTGCAGCTCGCGGAGCTTCATCCGTATCCGTGGGGCTTCAACCCGTTCGACGATCTCGCGGCGGTCGACTACGGCGATTGCTGGTTCGACGCGCACAACCCGCTGTCGATCAAGCCCGCGATCATCGAGCATGCGCGCACGATCCTCGGTTCCGGCGCGAAGATGCTGACGCTCGGCGGCGACCACTACATCACGTATCCGCTGCTGGTCGCGCATGCGGAGCGCTACGGCAAGCCGTTGTCGCTGATCCATTTCGACGCGCACTGCGATACGTGGGCCGACGACGATCCGGACAGCCTCAATCACGGAACGATGTTCTACAAGGCCGTGAAGGAAGGGTTGATCGATCCGGCGACGTCGGTGCAGGTCGGGATTCGCACGTGGAACGACGACTTCCTGGGGATCGAGCGGCTCGATGCGGCGTGGGTGCATGACCATGGCGCGCGCGCGGCGGTCGAACGGATCGTCGACATCGTCGGCGCGCGGCCGGCGTACCTGACGTTCGATATCGATTGTCTCGATCCGGCGTTCGCGCCTGGTACCGGCACGCCGGTCGCGGGCGGGCTTTCGTCGGCTCAGGCGCTGGCGATCGTGCGTGCGCTCGGCGCGGTGAACCTGGTCGGCGCCGACGTGGTCGAGGTGGCGCCCGCGTACGACCACGCGGACATCACGGCGATCGCGGCCGCGCATGTCGCGTGTGACTTGCTGTGTTTGTGGCGGCAGAAGAAGGTGGCGGGGGCGCTGAAGTAAGTCGGCATGCCGGGCATGCGCGTGCCGCTGGCGCGGTGCGCGCATTGCCGGATCGAGGTGCCGTGTGCTGTGTGCCTGTCACGTAGCCGGCGAAAGAAGTGCTCACGGATTTCGGTGGAAGGGCCTTGCCGACCCGTCGGCGAAATCCGCGAAACGTCAGCGGGTAGTTGCTTCCGTTCACCAACGAGGCGTTAGCGTGTCACCGATGATGTGCCACGACTTCATCAATCAAAAACCTGTCGACTCCTGAAAAAAGCCGAAAGCATGTCGTCATTCGGTGCTGCCGGTTGCGTTGTTTGCTTCTTTCCCGACCGTCCGCGAGATCGAGAGTGATCCGCCCCGGCGCCGGCTCCATCTGGCCAGGTCCCCGTATAAACCGCACGCGGCCTGATGAGATCGGATTGCTCACGCTGCTCCAGCCCGTGCGCGATCCAGCCGATCGATCGGCCGAGCGCGAACAGGCCGAATGCGGCGCCGACGGGCAGCCGCAAATGTCTGCGTAGCGCCACCAGCGCGAGATCCAGCGAAGGCTTCTGGCCAACCAGCGCGCTCCCGGCATCGATCATCTTTTTCCACTGAGGATGACGCGGCAGGATCCGCGACAACAGATACGTCGCGCGCACGTCGCCGTCGGGATAGAGCGCATGTCCGAAGCCGGGCAAGCCGTCTCCCCGGGCGAGACGCGCGGCCATTTTTTGCTCGACGTCCTTGTTGCCCAGCTCGTCCCACAGTGCTTCGCCGCGCGCGGTGGTGGCGCCATGCCGCTCGCCCGACAGGCCGGCCATGCCGCCGACCACGACGGCCCGCAAGCTTGCGTTTGTCGACGCGATGCATCGCCCCGTGAAGCTCGACGCGTTCAGTTCGTGGTCCGCGCACAGCACGAGCGCCATCCTGATCAGTTCGGCGCCCGCCGGCCCGACGCCCCATGCCCGCGCGCATTGCTCGTGGATGGGTGCCGTATCGATCCGGGTGCGCAGCAGGCATGCCGCCAGAATCCGCACGAGATCGCCGCAGCCCTGCGCCTGACGATCGGCCGGCTGATGCCAGATCGCCGTCGGCGCATCCTCGCTCGCGACGGTGAAGAGCGGCAGCAGCGCCTGTTCGGCGCGTTGATCGGCGTAGTGCCTGAAGAGCGTTCGCAGTACCGACGGCGTAGGGGGGACGCGTCGGTCGAACGCGGTCTGCTCGTCGCATCGCCACAGCAGCGCCGCGACTTCCTCGAGACTCGCGCGGGCAGCGAGATCGAGTGCATCCACGCCGCGATAGAAGAGCCGGCCGCCATCGATCAACGTGATGCTCGATTCGAGCACGGGCGAGCCCCAGTTCAGCGCGGCCTTCGCCACTTCCTTCGGCTTGCGGCCGCGTGCGCGTTGATCCGCGAGCCGGTCGACATCGGCCGCGAGGTAGCGGCTTTCACGGTGACTGCCGCCCGGTTCCGCGCGAAGCAGGCCGCGGCTGACGTACGCGTAGAGGGTTTGCCGCGAGACACCGAGCCTTGCCGCGGCTTCGGTCGAATTCAGGTAGTTCGACATCGTGCGCAGGGGGAATCGTTCGACAGGTTGATCAGGATAATCAACGTTGACAGCAAATGCGAGCGAGACGATCTTTGCCTCACCTAACTCATGCGAGGCGAACATGCGAGTGGATCAAACGTCGACGGAACGGGCCGCGTCCGATGAGGCTCGGGTGTCGCGTCAACTACGGGTGTTCTGGCTCGCGGCGGGCGGGTCCCAGGCGTTCCTCGAGTTGTGCAGTTTCAGCGGGGCGGGCGAACTGGCGTCGGCATTTCGCGTAAGCGACTTGGCCACGGCGGCGATCGGCGCGGCAGGAACGTCCGTCGCCGAATTGCTGCATGCGTCGACCGGAACGTTGCCGTCGGTGCGGGTCGACCGGCGCATGGCGTCGCTATGGTTCGGCACGTCGCTGCGTCCGCAAGGCTGGACGATGCCGCCTCAATGGGATCCGGTGGCCGGCAACTATCGGGCGCGCGATCGCTGGATCCGGTTGCACACGAACGCGCCGCATCATCGGCTGGCTGCGTTGTCGGTGCTCGACTGTGCCGCCGATGCGCAGTCGGTCGTGCAAGCGGTGAGTCGTTGGGATGCCGGTGCGCTCGAAGACGCGATCGTCGAGCGCGGCGGTTGTGCCGCGGCGATGTACTCGGCGCAGGAGTGGGCCCGGCATCCGCAGGGCAAGGCGGTCGCAACCGAACCGCTGCTGCATGTTCGTGCCGCGACCGATGCCGTCACGCATGCGTGGCGGCCTTCGAAAGACCGGCCGTTGCGCGGCATTCGCGTGCTCGACCTGACGCGCATTCTCGCCGGGCCCGTGGCGACACGCTTTCTTGCGGGCCTGGGCGCCGATGTGCTGCGCATCGATCCGTACGGCTGGGAAGAACCGGGCACGGTGCCCGAAGTCGTCCTGGGCAAGCGGTGTGCGCGGCTGGACCTGAAGGATGCCGCGGATCTCGATACGCTCAAGCAGTTGCTGCGCAGCGCGGATATCGTCGTGCACGGTTACCGGTCGGACGCGCTCGCGCGCCTCGGACTCGATGCGGCGCATCGGCGCGAACTGAATCCTGCGCTCGTCGACGTGTCGCTTGACGCTTATGGCTGGAGTGGTGAATGGCGATGCCGGCGCGGCTTCGACAGTCTCATTCAAATGAGCACGGGAATCGCCGAGGCGGGCATGCGCGTGATGGGTGGCGATGAGCCGGTGAATTTACCCGTTCAGGCGATCGACCATGCGACGGGCTACCTGATGGCGACGGCCGCCATCCGCGGGCTGACGACGCGAATGAAGGAGGGCGTCGGTACCGAGGTCCGCGCTTCGCTGGCGCGGACTGCGGCTGAGTTGCAGTTGCGGTCGGAGCCGATGAGCGAGGTGGTCGAAGTGGTTGCTGACGATCGGCGTGATCGTGCGGCACACGTCGAACCGACGTCGTGGGGGCCGGCATTCCGGCTCCTTCCGCCCGTGCAGATCGACGATGCGCCGCTACGATGGCTTTATCCGGCACGCGCACTGGGTTCGTCTGAACCCGGGTGGTCGTCGTCGAACGACGATCTTTGAAGCGGTGCGATGAATCGGCCGATGCTGGCGCGTTGCGCGCGTCGCTGGGTCGACGCCCCGGGATTGCCTTTAACCGCGCGTGTCGACCCAGTTGCGTGCCCAGCGCGCCGAATGCTGCAACGCCTGCTCCTCGCTCGCGAAGTAATCGAGCGAATAGAACTGGTAGCGGCCTTCGCTGCGTGCGCTACCGGCGCGTTCGAGCAGCAGGTTGGATGAAAAGCTTCCATCGGGCAAACGATGCGCCGAGGGTTGGACGGCATAGCCGTTGTATTGATGAATTTGTTTGTTGTGCATTTTAATTTTAATAATGTTCGAGTGCGCGCGGGCCGTGCGGACGTGCACGGGTACGCCGATTCAAAGCCATTGCGAGCTGAATCCGACGCAGTCGTAAAGCGAAAAAGGGCTTGGCAGCCTGAGGGGGAATGAAGTGCAACGAGGCGTGTGGCGCGCGGCAAGCTGCGGCATGAACCGATGCAGCCAAGAGCAATCGCGCCAACTTTGGGAGACCAGGCTCCGCGAGGATGTCGCTGCAACCCGGCGCCCGTTACGGGCGGCCGGATCCTTCAAACTTTACAGCGGCTTGATGTTGGCCGCTTGCAGACCCTTCGGGCCTTGCTTCGTTTCGAAGCTCACCTTCTGATTTTCAGCCAGCGTCTTGAAGCCGTCGGCGCGAATTTCGGAGAAGTGAGCGAAGAGGTCGTCGCCGCCGTTGTCGGGCGTGATGAAGCCGAAGCCTTTGCTGTCGTTGAACCACTTGACGATACCGGTATCCATGAAGATTCCTTGAGAAAAAAATATAAAGATTTGCTCTGAAAAGAGCGCGTGAAGCGTCAAGGAGGGAGAGGACAACGAATACCGCTGAGGAGCGATCAATTGATGAACAGCAATCGGACTTCTTGAACTTCGAACGAGACATTAACCGCTGGGCAGCGGTGGCGTCAATCGTTAACTTGTAACTGTTTCACCACGCGGCCCGTTCTTGAGGATGAAGCGATGTGGCCCTGTCTCGCACCGCGTGCTGCGTGGCATGGCGTGCAGGTGGGCGAGCTGGACGGGTTCGAGGGCGCTGAACGACCTGAAGCGGCCACATAGTCATGCCCAAAGCCGCCATTCGAATCACGAACCACCTTGCGACGGGGAATCGCTTTACGGTCGTTCACGATGAACATCAAAGCGGGACCCGCGCTCTGGCGTGAATGCCGACAGTTCGTTGCGCGTTTTCCGAGAATTTTCCGAGAATTCGACGAGAACAAACAGGCTGGCGAGCCGTGCGCTCGTCATGTGCCGGAGCAGACGGCCGAAGCAATCGGCGGCGCGTTTTCCGATGCGCCGCCGATCGTGCGAGGCGGATGACAGCCGCTTCCGATGCGGCAAGGACGATCAACTGTCCTGGTGGCCCGCATCGTCGACAGGCACGCGCCGTACTACAAGAACAAGCGATAGGCGAGATTGTTGCCTTCCTCGATGTACGGATAGCCCAGCGTCGACAGGAAGCGTTCGAATTCGGCGCGATCGGCCGGCGGCACCTGCAGCCCGACGAGGATCGAGCTGTAGTCCGCGCCCTGGTTACGGTAGTGGAACAGGCTGATGTTCCAGTCCGGCGCCATCGACGAC